>CAYLVF010000323.1:0-3588 GCA_964387045.1 uncultured Melioribacter sp.
GAAGGAATTGAAAGAATGAAATGGGCTCTCGATCCCAATTCACCGAATGAATTATATATTGGCGACAGAAAATTAGTGAGGGATTGGTCATGAGTAAATACTTAGAATTCAACACACCGGCTACAAAAGAATCAATGAAACTTGCTTCAGATTATAGATTGAAAAATCACGGACTTATGTATTTAGACAGAGTTTTCTGGAATCTACCAGATGAAGCTTTGTACGAAGAAATTATTTTTAGAAATGAAGGAAAGATCACAAAACAAGGTCCGGTTTTGGTTAATACCGGGAAACATTCCGCAAGAGCTGCAAATGATAAATTTGTCGTTAAAGAAGAATCAACCGAGGATAAAATTTGGTGGGGTGAATATAACAGACCAATCACTACCGAAAAATTCAATCAAGTTTTGGCACGTGTACAAGCTTATTGCCAGGATGAAGAACTTTTTGTTCAAGATTGTTATGCAGGCGCAGACCCCGAATATAAAATGCCGATAAGAATTATTACCGAAAAAGCATGGCATAGTTTGTTTGCAAGAAATATGTTCTTAACCACAGATAATCAAGATGAACTGAAAAAGTTTGTGCCGGAATTTACGGTTATTTGCGTACCCGGCTTTATACTCGATCCTCGGGTTGACGGGACAAGAACTGAAACAGGTATTATTCTCAACTTTGATCAAAGAATGGCAATCATCGCTAATACTCTTTACGGCGGTGAAATTAAAAAATCTATTTTCACAGTTCTTAATTTTCTTCTCACATTTGAAGATGTACTGCCGATGCACTGCTCTGCAAACATAGGTAAGCAGGATGATGTGGCGCTATTTTTCGGTTTAAGCGGTACAGGTAAAACAACACTTTCAGCCGATCCAAAACGAAATCTTATCGGTGATGATGAACATGGATGGAGTAATCAAGGTGTGTTCAACTTTGAAGGCGGATGTTATGCAAAGGTAATTAGATTAAGTGAAGAACATGAACCGCAGATTTATGAAACAACGAGAAGATTCGGTACAATTTTAGAAAATGTTGTTTACGATCCGGTTTCAAGAAGAATTGATTTGGATGATGATATATTAACAGAAAACACAAGAGCATCATATCCAATAGAGTTTATACCGAATGTAATCCCCGAAGGATATGTTCATGCACATCCGAAAAATATAATCTTCCTAACTTGTGATGCCTCCGGTGTTCTGCCGCCTATTGCAAAATTAAATCCAGCTCAAGCGCAGTATCATTTTATCAGCGGGTACACTTCAAAAATTGCCGGAACCGAAATCGGTTTAGGGATTGAGCCACAGATAACTTTTTCAGCTTGTTTCGGTGCGCCATTTATGGTTCGTCATCCATTCGATTATGCACAGATGCTCAAAGAAAGAATGTTAAAACACAATGTAAATGTATGGCTTGTTAATACCGGTTGGGTTGGCGGTGCGTTTGGTGTCGGCAAACGAATCAGCATTCGTCACACACGTAACTTACTGAACGCTGCATTGGATGGTAAGTTGGAGAAAGTTGAATTCCGAAAAGATAAGTTGTTTGGATTCGATGTACCTACAACTTGTCCTGAGGTACCGGAAGATGTTCTCGATCCTTCCACTTCTTGGGGCAACGAAAAAGATTATTGGAAAAAATATGATGCATTAGCAGCAAGATTTATAGAGAACTTCAAACTGTTTGAAACCGGCGTAACCGATGAAGTTAAAAATGCCGGACCGAAAAGAATGAAGTAGTTTTTTAATCGCCATTAAGTATAAAAACGTTGAAGGTCACTTGCTTTTGACCTTCAACGTTGCTTGTTAACCTAGCAACCTTCGAGGAAAAGCTGCATAATCACCGAACTCTTACCTCGAAGGTTTGTTAAAATCCCCGGGATTTCATTAAAAAACGATAGATTTCAATACGGGGATGAGTAAAAGTTAATAAGATATTTAGTGTATAAAAACAAATCATATAATAAGTCCAAAAAACAATACCTAAAAATAAAATATACTAAAGAAATTAACTTGACTGTAATTTAATTTTATTGCATCTTGCATTTGTCTCGAGACAGACAATTACAATATTAATTATTAGGAGGTACAGAATGAAAAAGTGCTTAGTATTATTACTATTTATTCTTTTATGGGGGGGGGGGGGGTAATTTCTCTCCAGTAAAAGCACAATTAATTCCATTGGAGAGCGGTGAATTAATTATTTATATTATTGATAATCCACTGAATTTAGATATCACCATCTCTCTTGAATTAGTTCCCAATACGCTTTGCTGGGATGCCCATCCTTACCCGGATCTTGATTTGCATAATTTAACTTCTTCTTATACTGGATCTTCTCAAATAGGCAATGACGATAATGGTTTCAGAGTTGATTGGTCATCAGTATGGAATTATCCAACAAGGGAACATGCTTTCGCGCTTGGTCAGTATAAAGTTTCGGCAAAGATAGGCAGCAATGAAAGAAAATATTTCTATCTTGATTATCGAACCTCAACATTACCGGAAAATTTCCAAGGAGATTTGAAACTTGACTATAGTGTTGACGATAATAAATTCTATATAAGATATACCCAAAATGAAGTACCCATTGATGCAAAAATATGGGTATTGCAACCTGGAACTGGTTATAGCAGCCAAGAACTTGAACCACTTCAACCCGATAATTTTAATTTGAGTACATATAATAGTCATCCGAAAGTAACATGGAGTCATTCTGCCAACCCATATGATTTTGTTACTGGATATGCCATTTATAGAAGTACTTCAGATTTTGGACCTTTTTCTAAAGTTGCTATTACAAGTGCCGGTGCAACGAATTGGATTGATTGGGAGTTTGCTTCTGGCAATATGTTAACAATATATTATAAGATGGTTGCTGTTAATGGCAATCGTGAATCTCAGTTCACCCAAACGGCATCGATGAAAGTGATGCCTGCAAAGGAAGGAAGTCAAGAAAGTAACGACCTTAAGTATACCTTATCACAAAACTATCCAAACCCCTTTAATCCAACAACAACAATTTCATATACAATTCCAAGTGATGAACATGTTACATTGAAGGTGTATAATACTTTAGGTGAAGAGGTTGCAGAATTGGTAAATGAGATTAAAACAGCAGGCATTTACAGTACGGATTTTAATGCTGAAAATCTACCGAGCGGAATCTATATTTATAGAATAAATACAGGTAAATACACAGATTCAAGAAAGCTCCTATTAATTAAGTAATTTTGAAGAAATGGGCATGCAGGCAATACTGCATGCCCAAATAAATATTGGGATTGTATAATGAAAAAAATATGTGCGCTGACCTTTATGCTTTTCGTAATAAACATATGCTTCTCCCAAACCCAAGAAAAAATCCCCTGGCCTTCGTTGGCAGACTCACCCTGGCCAATTCTAAGAGGAGATGCTCAAGGTACCGGTAGATCGGAATTTGTTGGTCCAAAAACTGCTAATGTTTTGTGGCGCAAAGATATACCCTTAGGTGTTTTGTATGGTCCGGTAATTGGATACAATGATATGCTTTACGTTGGAACACGTGCAGCCACTTTTGATAGTTCAAATGCTTTTTATTCAGTAACAC
>CAYLVF010000324.1:0-3584 GCA_964387045.1 uncultured Melioribacter sp.
TTTTCGAAAATATCTCTAACCCAGTTAACCCAGTCTTCCAGCTCGGTATCATTAGAAACAAGATCTTCTTTATACTTCCAATGAGCGGCAACACCTTTTTCTGCAATTTCATGCATCTTTCTCGTTCGTATTTGAATTTCGACAAGTCTGCCGTCCGGTCCGATTACGGTATTATGAATTGATTGATAATTATTTTTCTTAGGAATGGAGATAAAATCTTTGAAACGATCTTGGATAGGTTTGTAATGTTGATTTATAATCCCAAGTACGTAATAACATTCATTAGGGTCATCACTTTCCAAAATGATTCTCACCGCAAATAGATCATATATTTCGTCAATTGTTTTTTGCTGGTTGATCATCTTTTTATAAATACTATAAAGATGTTTTGCTCTTCCGCCGATTGAAAATTTCAGGTTATGGGCTTTTAGTTTTTCTTCAATCGGTTTTGAAAATTTTGCAATATAAGCTTCTCTTTCTTTGCGTTTCTCTTTTAACTTTTTTGCTATATCGGAATAAGCTTCTTTGTTAAGATACTTAAAAGCTTGATCTTCGAGCTCCCATTTTACTCTCCCCAAACCAAATCGATGAGCAAAAGGTGCGTAAATCTCTAATGTTTCCTTTGCTATTCTCCTTTGTTTTTGAGGATGCACAAATTCTAAGGTGCGTATATTATGAAGTCGATCGGCAAATTTGACAAGTATAACTCGAACATCCTTTACCATAGAAAGGAGCAGTTTTCTATAATTTTCGGCTTGGGAAATATCTTGCCCTTTAAATACACCCCCTATTTTGGTTACACCATCAACAATATCGGCAACTTCTTTCCCGAATTCTTTGGCAACAAATTGCAATCCTATCTCCGTATCTTCAACAACATCATGAAGCAATGCACTTACTACCGACACATCATCGAGCGGTATTTCTTTTGCAACAACCATAGCTACCTGATACGGATGGTTAAAATATGGTTCACCGGAAGCCCTAAAATTGTTTTTATGCGATTCGTAGCTTAACTGAAATGCTTTAGAGATTAGATTCTCGTTAACCTTAGGAAGATTTTCCCTACAAGCTTCGAGAAGCTCCTCAAGCATTTTCTGATGTTTTATTCCGGTAATTGCCGATTCCATAGTTCATTAATATTCTAATTTTTGCTTAAAATCAATATCTATTTTAATCCTCTCCATTTTTATTAATTTTTGCCGAGTCGCAAAGTTCAACCATTTCTTTTATTAACGGCAAAACACTCAATTGGTATAATTCATCTATTGCAGACATGGTTAAAACTTCATTGCAAATTTTTAACCCCTCTTTTTCCATCTCGTTTTCAAAATATAACCTTGCTAGCCGATTCTTCAATTCAATTAACTTGTAAGGATTATTCAAATTCTTTTTCTGATAACTTTTTACTAATTCTTTATACAATTGAATTGCTTTCAGAGGTTCTAAATTTTCATAAGCTCTTGCAAGAATGGATTTAATTTTTGAGCTGTTAGGGTATTTTTTCCTGAGATCAGAGGCAAGCTTTACGGCTGCTATTAATCTCCCCTCGTTGATATAAGCATAACAAAGTGATTGTAATGCAAAATCTCTATGAAGAAATTTTTCGGTTAATGCTAATTCTAAAGCTGTGAGACCCTGTTCTCTTCTATCTTCAATGAAAGGGAGCCAATGAAATGATTGGGTTTTTACACTACTCCAATAATAGTAATTTCCAATTACGACTTTAGCTTCGATGAACGAGGAATCTAATTTAATACACTTTTCAAAATAATTCAGAGCGGAATAACCATCGGCAAAGCCGTCAAAATAATTCGACTTAAAAAGTTTCCAGTAGGTTTGGTATGTTTTTGCAAGAGCTACCAGATAATTATTCCAAAGGTCTTCAGGATCACGAGAAAGTAATGCCTCAGATGAATCCTGCGCTACATAAAGAAGCGAATCAATCTGTTTTGAATTTAGAAAATCATGGTTATGCTCCCGTTCAAAAACTAGCGCACCGGCAAACAATATATCACCTAACGGGGATTCAGGATTTTTCATTCTGAAAAACTCAAAATTTTCTTTTGCCAGATCATATTCTTCATTCATTATATTAGATAAACCGGTAAAAACCTTAGCTGCATACCTTGTGTTGGTTGGGAATTCAGCTTTAAGTAAAGCCACTAAGAGTAGTAATATAAATAAGTTATAACGTACCAAATGTTCTATCTCCTGCATCTCCCAACCCGGGGAGAATATATCCGATTGAATTGAGCTCTCTATCAAATGCGGCGGTAAATACTTTAACATCAGGATGATCCTTTGCCATTTTCAGCACACCTTCGGGAGCAGAGATCAAACAAGCAAGTGTACAGTCCTTTGCTCCCCTTTCTTTTAGATGCGAAATAGCAGCAGATGCACTGCCGCCGGTTGCAAGCATCGGATCGAGTACAATCACTTTTGATACATCCAGATTTTTGGGAGTTTTGTAATAATAATCAACAGGTTTTAATGTTTCTTCATCCCGCTGTAAACCAATATGCCCAACTTTTGCATACGGTATCATCTCAATAAAAGCGCTTACCATACTCAACCCGGCACGCAAGACGGGGATAAGTACAATTTGTTGTTTGATCTTATACCCGCTCGTTATCTCAAGAGGGGTTTCAACTTCAATTTCTTCAAGAAGAAAGTCTTTTGAAATTTCATTTACTAATGCGTACGAAATTCTTTTCAAAGCGAGCCGGAAATCATATTCTTCGGTGAGTTTGTTCCTAAGAATGGTTATATCTCTCAATATGAGTGGGTTTTTCACTACTGTAAGGTTGTCCATTATTTTTCTGCCTTCCTTCCAAGTACTGATAAAATATTAATAAAGGGTGAATTTGGCGGTGTATAGTTATAGTGAATTTTGTCTAAGAAATTTATTTTTTCTTTTTGAGAAATCAATGCCGAGATTAAGTCGCCGTAACCAATTACTTCAGATTTACCGAAAAATTCGGCACCTAAGATTCTTCCGGTTTTTTCTTCATAAATAATTTTGCCATAAGTATTCGCACTTTCAGGCATAACCTTAACCAAATTAGGCACAACCGCATCCACCGAATTAGCGCGAAAACCCGATTCAATTGCTCTGCCGGAGGAAAGACCAACGGAAACTAAAACATTTTCAAAAATTTTAACCGCAGCATTTTTTACAACCGGGTTGTAGAATTGATTTCCCCCGGCTGCATTTGTGCCGGCAATATGTCCTTGAGAATGGGCAAGAGTTGCTAGTGGTAAATAATCATTTTTATTAGTTACTGCATTTTTAATTTCAATACAATCACCAGCCGCAAAAATATTCGGATCGGAAGTGGTTAATTTCCCATCTACTTTTATCCCATTAAAATTTCCAATAGATAGATTTGCGGAAATTGCAAGCTGTGAATTTGGCACTACCCCGATTGAACTTATTACCATGCAAGATTCGATAATTCTCCCATTAAGATTTATCGAGTAAATTTTTTCATTACGAATATTGAACTTCATATCAATAATTCCGAGGTGAAGTTCTATATTCTCTTTTTCAATTATATTCTTCACGAGAGATGAAATCTCTT
>CAYLVF010000325.1:0-3568 GCA_964387045.1 uncultured Melioribacter sp.
ATTCTCGCTTGTTTGGAATGATAATTCTGACGATGAAGATGGTTTCACTGTATTCAGTAAAGTTGGTAGCTCCGGCATTTATTCTTCATATGCTTCTTACGGACCCAAAGAAGGGAAAGGAGTATATGGTATTACTGTAACAGTATCGGATCCTGTAAATAACGAATACTTTTTTAAAGTAAGAGCTTTTAAAGGTAATCTTAATTCGGACTTTTCCAATGAGGTTAGTACAAAAGGGCATACCGGTACAATAGTATTATCTATACCGTCTGCATCAGTAACACGCAATACAGCAGTTCTTCAATGGTTAGATATTTTTGATAATGAATTTGTTTACTTTATCGAAAGAAAAAGAAACACCTTCCCGTCAGAGAATGATTTCTCAGTTGTTGGTACTATCGGTGGTGCGGTCGGAACAGGGGCAACAATATTCTACACCGATACTAACTTAGATGCTAATACGCAATACACTTATAGAGTAAGAGCTTTACTGAACACACAGCAATATTCAAATTATTCTAACGAAGTAACTATTACTACACCTTACAACTAATGATTATCGATAAAAACATATTATCTATTTTAGAAAATTTAATTCCGTTTCCAACATTTATTTTGGATGATGAAGGACGCGTAATTGATTTTAATCAAAAAGGAAAAAAATTTTTACCGGATGTTACTTTCAACACAAGCATATTTGAAGTCCTGGACAAAGAATTCGCAGCTGTATTGGAAAGGTTACTTTATGAGTCCAAGACATATGATAAAAGTGTAAAGGAAACTATTCTTACACAAAAAACAGAACATTCCGATGAATATGAAATATCTGTGACACCATTTAGCGATGAAGTTCAAAAAACTTTTATTACTACAATAAGATTGCTGAGAGAAACTAAGGGGAATAGAGAATCGCAAAGGTTTACCATTGTTACAGAAGAGATGAGTAAGATAATTCATGATGATAAATTATTCGAGATCATTAAATCCATTAAATCTGCTTTCCCGTTCACCTTTATTGGTAAAGCCAAGATACAGAAACAGATTGATCAATTGGATGGTTTCTTTTGGATTAAAGACAATACACGCAGATATATTTTAGTGAATCAAAAATTTGCAACGCTTCTTGGTGTAAAAGCCAAACAGTTGGAAGGAAGATTCGAAAAAGATGTTCTCCCGCATTTTCAAAATAAGCTGTATGCTACTATAGACAACTATATTTTTGAAACTACAAATTCTGTTGTTATCGAAGGTTTGTCATCCTCTTCTCCTTACGGAAATGATCCTTACGAGGTCGTAGAATTCCCAATAGTAGATGTTGATAATAATGTTGTAGCACTTATCGGAATAACTCAACCTACCCGTTCAAAAGTAAATGTGGGTATAGACCCTGATAAGAAGATTATTAATTTAATAAAAAATGTTGGGCTTAATTATATATTGACCGATTCAAAGGGTCGAGTTGAATCGTTTAACGAAGGCGTTCGTCAATTCATTTATAGCCATTCTGATTTCACAAATTACGAAGTGTCGGATATTTTCACGGAAGAAGAAATTAAGCAGGAAATTAAGAAGTATCTGTCGAATGAAAAAAGTGAAAAGATTACTCTAAAAATTTCGGAATCTGTTGAGTTACTAGGTTTAAGAAATTATGATGATTCACGTAATACAACTCAAATTCTCTTTCTTTTTATTGAGAAGACCAAAGTAGATTTAATAACAGCGGGAATATTAAAAATGTATGACGCGATAATGAAAATAAGTCCTCAACCAATGTTCATTTATGATTTAGAGAACCTTAAATTTCTCGAAGTCAATGATGCTGCTGTAAAACTTTACGGGTATTCGAAAAATGAATTTATGAATATGGATCTGACAGATCTTTATGCTCCCGAGGATATTCAAACTTTACTTGAGAGCACAAATAAAAAATCACAAACTAATGAATTCACCGGACCTTGGAGACACAAAAAGAAAGATGGTTCTTCTGTTATTGTAGAGATCAGCAAGTCACCGTTGGAATTCAAAGGTAAAAGTGCGCATATAAATATTGTTAAAAATGTTACAGATGAAGTCAAGAACAGCAAAAAGATAAAAGTATTCAAATCTGCTTTTGAAAACAGCAGTGATTTAATTTTTATAACGGATCGTGATGGCTTTATTACTTATGCTAATGAGTCGATAATCAGAACACTCGGGTTTACTAAAAATGACCTTGAGAAAAAACCTATTATTTCTTTATTGAAAGATAACGATAGAGCAGAGTTTAACAAAAACATTATACATAGTGATTCTAAAGAACCGCAAAAATTTAAAACATCAATTAAGAACTCTTCGGGTGAATTGATTGATATCTCCTTAGTATCAACTCCTATACACGATTTCAACGGGGAACTCGAATCTATTACGCTTATTGGTAAAGTCAAACATAGTCAGGCTGCATCCGAAACTGATTCATCCTTACAGAGCGATAAAAAATCGGTTGAACCATCATTTCTATCAAACGTATTTCATGAATTATTAACCCCAATTAATGTGATTCTAGGTTTTATGCAGGAGATAAACGATAGTATCGAAAAACCAACCGAAGATCAAAAAGAAGCTATAGATATTATTAAAGAAAATCAAAAATTACTTTTACAAACGATGGATACGGCAGCCGAATATGCTGCGCTTGAGGATAACAAAGTACAACTCAAACCAAAGGAAATTATCTTTGTAGATTTGCTGGAAGAAATCCAAAGTAGTACGGAACGAATTGCGCGTTCAAATAAGATTGAATTGACGTACGGTAAAATTTCTTCATCATTAAAACTAACTACCGACAAGCATCATTTTACTACTTTAATCACCCAGTTTATTAAGTATGCGATGCAAATAAGTAAAGAAAGCAAACTATATTTATCCTCTTATTCATACGAATCAAATCAATGTATTGTGAGTATTAAGGATAAAAGAGATGCTATAACACCCCATTTACTAAATGGGTTAAATGATATTTTCACAAAAGATGAAGATTCAATAAGAAGGAGTCATGGTTTCTCAAGAATAACTACAAAACTTTTTAGAAAGCTAATTATATCACTCAATGCGAGAAATGAAATTATCAGTAAGGATGACAAACCGATAGAATTTGGAATTATTTTCCCTGTTATTCTAGAAGTCGATCAAATTGAAATTGAAGATGAGTTCGCAAAAGCAGCTAAAGAAAGAGAAGAGTTTTTAAAAGCAAAAGCTGCCGAGGCTGAAGTCAAAACTGAAGACACACAACAGAAGTCTAAGGAAGAAGCACCACCAAAAGAAACAACTGTGACTAAAGATGTAAGTATCGACGTAAAAGTGGCTCCGCCGGTTGTATCAACACCTGTTGAAAAAGTTCAACCTCAAGCGGAAGTACAACAACCCGAAAAAATAACTCAATATGAAACAATCTCACGGGAGAAAAAACCTCTAAATTTATCTTTATTGAGTTGCCTTTACGTTGAAGACCAAATTGATTCCCAAATTTTATTCAAAGTTCAGATGAAAGAATTACAGGAAATTGAATTTGCAAAAAGTTTTGAAGAAGCAC
>CAYLVF010000326.1:0-3559 GCA_964387045.1 uncultured Melioribacter sp.
GGTACAATGATTGAATTACCTAGAGCATCTGTAACCGCTGATCAAATTGCTAAAGTTGCCGAGTTCTTTAGTTTTGGAACAAATGATTTGACTCAAACAACTTTCGGTTTATCTCGCGATGACTCCGGTAAATTCTTACCAAAATATGTTGAACAGGATATTCTTCCTAAAGACCCGTTTGAAAGCATTGACTTCGATGGTGTTGGTGCATTAGTCAAGATGGGAACAGAAAAGGGAAGAACTACTAACAAAGATCTAAAAGTTGGTATTTGCGGCGAACACGGCGGTGATCCCGATTCAGTTGAATTCTGTCACAGAGTAGGAATGAATTATGTAAGCTGTTCGCCATTCCGCGTTCCTATTGCTCGATTAGCTGCTGCAAGAGCTGCATTACGCGACAAAGGAAAATCAAAAAAAACTGGTAAAAAAGTAAGCAAGAAATAATAAATAATTTGGGAGGGTAATCCCCTCCCCAATTTTAAAAGTATATCAAATAGTTATTTGAGAGGAGAATAAATGAAGCTATCAGATTTTAAGTACAACATGCCTAAAACTGCTATTGCAAAGTACCCTGAGAAAAAAAGGGACAAGGCAAAACTGATGGTTCTAAATAGAAAAACTCAAGAAATTGAGCACAAAGCATTCAAGGATATTGTTGATTATATGTCAAAAGGTGATGTCCTTGTTGTTAATGAGACTAAAGTAATGCAAGCTCGACTATACGGAAAAAAGGAAAGAACCAATGCAAAGATCGAGGTTTTTGTTCTCAGAGAGTTAAATCGAGAAGAAAACATCTGGGATGTTATTGTTGACCCCGCACGCAAAGTAAGAATTGGTAATCGAATTTACTTTAACGACAATCTTTGGTGCGAAGTAATTGATAATACAACGTCACGAGGCAGAACAGTAAGATTTAACGATGACGCCGGCGACATTTACAAAGCAATCGAAAAAATCGGTCAAACTCCTCTCCCCCCTTATATAAAAAGAGATGTTGAACCGACTGATCGTGAAAGTTACCAAACAATTTTTGCCAAAGAAGATGGTTCCGTTGCTGCACCTACAGCAGGACTTCATTTCACGCCGGAGTTAATCAAAAAAATTAAGAAGAAAGGAATTAAAGTTGTTCCCGTTATTTTGCATATCGGTCTTGGTACTTTTAGGCCTGTGGAAGTAGAAGATTTAACAAAACATAGAATGGATTCCGAATATTTTGATATCCCGGATGAAACTGCACTTGAGATTAACAAAGCTTTGGATAGTAAGAAAAATATTTATGTTGTTGGAACAAGTGCAACCCGTGCGGTTGAGAGCAGTGTAACCGCAGAAGGTTTCTGTAAACCTAATTTCGGATGGACGGATAAATTTATTTTCCCTCCGTATGAGTTCAAAATTACAAAGAAACTAATCACAAATTTCCATCAACCCGAATCAACCTTATTAATGCTTGCTGCTGCTTTTGCAGGTTATGATTTCTTGATGAAAAGTTATAAAAAAGCTATGAAAGACGGATATAGATTCCTTAGCTATGGGGATGCAATGTTGATAGTATGATGAATAAAGTAATTGCTATAATACCAGCCGGCGGTTCCGGCTTAAGAATTGGCGGTGAAATTCCAAAACAATATATGGTCTTTCGCGGCAGGGAACTAATTGCCTATACACTCGACGTTTTTGAAAAAAATAGAAATATCGATGAAATAATTATCTCTGCTCAACCAAATTATTATGAATTACTGCAGAATATAAAACACAAGTATGGTTTTAAGAAAATCAAAAAAATAGTTGAAGGGGGCAAAGAAAGACAACATTCCGTTTACAATGCCCTCACCGCTGTAGAAACCGATGAAGATGATTTAATTTTAGTGCATGATGCGGCTAGACCTTTACTTCCACAAAATATTCTCGATAATGCTATTATGACTGCGAAGGAAAAAGGTAATGCCGTTGTAGCTATAAAAGCTAAAGATACTCTTGTTAAGGGATTGGATACTATAATTAATTACATCAGCCGTGATAATATAAGTTATGTCCAGACTCCGCAGATTTTTTCGTACAGAACATTATTAACTGCAATGCAAAAAGCTGAAGACGAACTTTTTATCGGAACCGATGAATCAATGATTGTTACACGTATCGGAGAAAGAGTGAATTTAGTTGAGGGGTCAAGCTTAAATTTCAAAGTTACAACCGAATCTGATGTTGAATTACTGCATCATATCTTCGATGTTAAGAGATAAGTTTTAAGATTGCAAAATCCAATTCATTTGTCTAATTTTGGTTAGTTACATGGAATAATGAGATGCTAAATTTAATAATCATAGTTATTTTATCATACCTGGTCGGTGCAATTCCAACAAGCATTATTATAACACGTTGGGTTAAAGGAATCGACATACGCCAACACGGTAGCGGAAATGCCGGTGGTACTAACGTATTCCGTGTACTCGGTTGGAAATACGGAGTACTTACAATCATTTTAGATGCACTTAAAGGTGCAGTTGCTGTTATTATTATTGCGAGGTTGTATCTTGGCAGTTTTCCGTTTCCAAATGCAACTCCGTTTGATGATTTTACACTCGTTCAAATTATTGCAGGTTTAGTTGCAGTAGTTGGTCATATATGGACTGTATTTGCCGGTTTCAAAGGCGGTAAGGGTATTGCAACATCACTGGGTTTTTTAATAGCAATTATTACAGTAGATATGTTTATTGCTTTGGGGGTATTCTTTCTTGTTGTTACTGTATCCCGTTATGTTTCACTCGGTTCAATACTCGCTGCTGTTTCTGTTCCGCTTATATTAATTGTTCGTGAAAATGTTTTCAATGTAGAAATTTCCGGTTATCATACGATACTACCTTTTGCAATATTAATTGCGTTATTAGTAATTTATACACATAGAGCTAATGTTGGAAGATTGTTGAACGGTAGTGAGAGTAGAATTAATCTATTCAAAAAGAAAAATTCTAAATAATGCGTATATCTGTTTTAGGTGCAGGCGGATGGGGTACTGCCCTATCTATCGTTTTACACAACAATGGTCATGATGTAACCCTTTGGGAATACAAAAAAGCTTATGCAAAAAATTTAAGTAAGACACGCTTCAATAAAATTTATCTCCCCGGTATTAAAATCCCTAAAGAAATAAAAGTAATACATACATTGGAAGACGCTGCAGAAAACATGCACATGATTGTTTTAGCTGTCCCTTCGCAATTTGTAAGGAGTGTAATTCAAAAATTAAAAAAAGTCGACCTCCGAGATACGATACTTGTAAGCGTTGCAAAAGGGATAGAAACAGATACACTGTTAACCGTTTCGTTGATAATCAAAGATGTTTTAAAAAATATACGAGATGAAAACATTGGTGTTCTTTCAGGGCCCAGTCATGCCGAAGAAGTTGCAAAAAAAATTCCTACTGCAGTTGTTGCTGCATCAAAGAGTTTTGAAACAGCCGAGCAAATTCAAGCTGCGTTTATGACTTCTTATTTACGTGTTTATTCCTCAACCGACATAATAGGTGTTGAACTGGGCGGTGCATTAAAAAATGTTATTGCAA
>CAYLVF010000327.1:0-3281 GCA_964387045.1 uncultured Melioribacter sp.
TGGTATTGTAGGGGTAGGTAAAATTGGGAAAGAAGTTGCCAAAAGAGCTGCCGCTTTTGAAATGAAAATTCTAGCTTATGATCCTTTTCTATCAACTGATGCTGCATTACAGATGAATATTAGTTTAGTAAGTTTCGATGACCTTTTGAGTCAATCGGATATCATTACATTTCACGTTCCATTATCTGCCGAAACTAACGAATTGATAAATGAGAATAACCTAAATAAACTAAAACATGGTGTTAAAATAATCAACTGTGCACGCGGCGGTGTAATAAATGAAAAAGCAATTGTAAAAGGAATTGAAGAAGGAATAATATCCGGTGCTGCATTTGATGTTTTTGTTGAAGAGCCGCCGAAAAATAATTCCCTTATACAAAATGATAATGTTATATGTACACCACATCTCGCAGCATCTACTGAAGAAGCTCAAGAAAAAGTTGCGGTGCAGTTAGCCGATCAGATTGTACAGTTCTATAAGGACGGCATTGCTGCCGGATTTGTTAACGGACTTGCAATCCAATACAGCGGTAATGAAAAACTAAAACCATATATTGAACTTGCAAATAAACTCGGCACATTACACGGTCAAACGCTTGAAGGGAAATGCAGCAATATCGAATTTGAATATTACGGTGAATATCTTTCTAATTATATTGAAGTACTTTCTACATCCTTTTTGCAAGGATTATTAAATTCATTCTCGGACGTTAATGTAAACCTGATAAATGCAAAACACGTTGCAAATGAAAGAGGTATTTCAATAAAGGAAATAAAGAACGATGATCATCCCAGTTATAAAAACTTAATAAGAGCGGTTATTAACGAAAAAGAATTTCTGCATTCTTTTGAAGGAATTGTTAGCGGCAATAATAATATAAGAATAACAAAAGTTGATGATTACAAAATGGAGTTTGAACCGCTGGGAAATATTATTATTTATAGCAATATAGATAGACCCGGGGTACTTGCCAGAGCGGGTATCATTTTAGCCGAGCACAATATTAATATAGCTGGAGTTTCATTAAGCAGAATTAACAAAGGCGCCGCTGCATTAACTATAATGAATGTTGACGAAAGTGTTAATGGACTTCTTGCCGATAAGTTAAGAGAAATCAGCGGAATCGATAAAATAAATTTTGTTAATTTGCAATAATTTTTTTTGATGACTAGTACTCCGTAAAAACCTTGACAAAGAAAAAGGCATATGTTAATTTCTCTTATCATCTTTAAAAATTAATGAAAAATTAATCTGTATGGACTTGTTTTCGAATTTAATTCCATTCTTGACATATAAGAACAATTATGTTATTTTGAATTTCGCTCCAATAGATTTATGCAAAATTGGGGAAAAGAGGGAACAAAAGTACCATTTAATAATTAATCACAACCTATCACAAAACAAGGGGTAAAACATGTTCAAAAGAGTTACTTATTCATTGTTTGCAGTGCTATTAGCTGTAAGCTTAACTTTTGCTGGCAACATCGAACAGCAATACGCAAAAAAAGTAGATCCTAACCAGGTTCCTCAAAATGTGCTTCCTGCTAAGAATATGACTAAAGTTGCAACAAATTTCTTAGGGAACACTGATTATGATTACGGTGGAAACAGTACTGTAAACGAACAAGTCTGGCCATTTGATATCGACGGTGACGGAGTTTTAGATCCTGTCGGAACTTTTATGGTCCGATTCCCGGATGTTACCAGAAAGAACGTATTGTTCCTCGGTCTTGAAGGTGAATTCACAACTCTAGATGCAAGTGACCCGGCTTTATTAACCGGTTGGGGCGTTATTCAATCAATAGATGAAGGCCCATGGGATGGTCATGCAGCAATTATGGGTCACCAAGGCGGCGCATCTAAATTAACAGTTTTCAATTTAGCTGACTTCTCGACTATGTATTTCCATGCTGCAATGGATGTTGCTCAAAACTTCCCATGTTTTTCATATTTGCCTGATGGAACAATTTCAGTTGTTGCAACCGATGCAGTTGTAAGAAAAACTTCAGCCGCTGATCCTTTAGTATCAACTGAGGTTGGTTTAACACTTGATTCGGATGCTTCAGAAAATCCGGTTAGAAGATCTCCTAATGGTGATTACCTAGCGATTGTTACTGATGACGGAGCACAGTTCGTATACTTGTATACTTCTGAAGATGGCGGCGATACTTGGACTGAAGAAGTAATTGGCGAACAACTTGTTTCTCCAATTATAAACAGACCGGGATACCAACCATTATTCATTAACTTCGGTCAGAGATCGCATGCAGTGGATAACAACGGCGTTGTTCACGTTGGATATAACGGATATTCCTATAATATAAGCGGTAACGATACAACATTTGCTTTCCCGGCTTTATACTGGAACAGCAACCACAAAAATTGGATTGCAATTTCCGATGAAGACGAAGAGCTTGATGCTGATTTAGCTCCGGCAAGACCGGGTAACGGAATTGGTAACGCATATCCTACTCCTTCAGTTAGCCCTGATGGACAAGTTGTTTCTGTTCTCTATCAAGCTCCTGAATTTGTTAGCGGTGCCCTAAACATTTATCCCGGAGATGGTACCGGAAACAGTACGCCAATTTACTATACCTTTATTAAACATACACATTCAGCAAATGGCGGTGCAACTTTCTCTGACCCAGTAGTCGCTTCAGGCGAACCTAATGAATCAGATGTATTCCCGACTGCTTATGATTGGTTGACTAATGATGGTAATCAATATACAGTTAGATACATGTATATGGTAGATGCGATTCCAGGTGTTTCTCTATTTGCTGCTAATAACAGCGCTTCAAATGATACCTATTGGGCATATGATGAATTTACTTTCACAGCAGTTCCCGAGAGTGTTGAAGATCAAGAGTTAGTTAATAGTTTCTCATTAACGCAAAACTATCCTAACCCATTCAACCCAAGTACCACTATTAAATATAGTGTTCCTCAATTAACGAATGTTTCATTGAAGATTTATGACGTACTTGGAAAAGAAGTTTCAACTTTAGTAAATGCTCAGCAAGCACAAGGTGTTTACGAAGTTACTTTTGATGCTTCAAACTTAGCTTCCGGAATGTATATCTATACAATTCAAGCTGGTAGCTTTACAAGCTCAAAGAAAATGTTATTAATGAAGTAATATTAAAATTATCCCTCGGAATCCCGGTTCAACCGGGATTCCCGGGAGTTATTCTGATGTTATTGAAATTTCTGTTATATCTTAAAATGATATTTAGGTCTCGTTTATTTGCTTATCGCATTCCATTGGACTGTTCTAGCT
>CAYLVF010000327.1:3291-3551 GCA_964387045.1 uncultured Melioribacter sp.
AGAAAATGTTATTGATGAAGTAATTGATTACTGAATTAATTAATCTCGGAATCCCGGTTTGTCGGGATTCCGGGAGTTTATTAATATGTCGTTGAAATTTCCGATATATCTTAAATTGATATTTAGGTCTCGTTTATTTGCTTATCGCATTCCATTGGACTGTTCTAGCTATCTGCAGCGGATTTCCAAAAATTATTTATAGGAGAACTTATGGAAGGGGTTTTTACAAAATTTAAAATATTTGTTGTCGTCTTGCTTCT
>CAYLVF010000328.1:0-3527 GCA_964387045.1 uncultured Melioribacter sp.
TAAAATCGGAAAGTAAACTATCGACTATACTCCTTACAAGTTCATCTCTTTGCTTAAGACTTCTTCTCAAATCATCAACTAAATTTCTTAGTTCGGTTAAGGATTTTGTATCCTTACCACCGATTGCTTGATATTCTTTAATTCTTGAAAGAAGGTCAGCGTTTCTTTCATTCATGATTTGTATTTCGCTTTTTAATATTAATACTTCTTCCTGTAGTTCGGAAATTTGGGAAAGACCAACTCTTCGCGATTCAATTTCATTTTCGAGTTTAGTAAATGTTGAGGTATAATTTTCCGGGTATAAACTCTTGTCCAATAATTCTTTATCGTTCTCATATAATTTTTTAAAGTAATTAACTATCGTTCTTAGTGAATCAAGTTCCTCTGCTGAACTCGCGTTATTAATTTCGCCTGATAGTTGAGTAATCCGTAATTTAAAGTCCTCAACTTTTTGATAATCTGATTGTGCAAGCAAAACATGAGTAAATACCACTAACACGATTAATATAATAGATTGTTTAATTTTCATATTTATTTCCTCTTTAATCCTTTGCTGTCAATAAGATACGATATGCCGTTGCTGATCAATTCAATATTCGGCGAACGCTGATTTAATGCCGGATTAACAACGCCTTCTTTACTTATAAAAATTTTATTGACTTGTACTAAAGCGCCGTTATCGACTTCAAAAACATATACATTCATAAATCCGGGCGAAGTCATAACATAATAACCTAGTTGATCTCTAATAACACGCAGTTCTTTATTTGCTATTTCTGTTGTTTCTCCAAATTCAGCTCTAAACAAATTTGAGGCATTAAATTCGGTAGTGAATCTCTCAATGAAAACATTGCCTGAATCGTCTGTTGTAATTACGCTTTCAATCGGCCAGGAAAAATTAGCCGGCTCCAGTTTCATCGAGCTGCATGATGCTAAAAAGAACATTAGCATTACTATAAAAATTATTTTAATTGCCTTCATATTTCTTCCTTTTTGAATGACATTGTTTTAATGTAATAAAGAAATTTCTATTTACAAACCGTCAATTTAATTAAAACTAATATTTTACTTAACAACCGACATTTTTTTTGTTGTTGTCTTACCATCCGCTTTAAGTTGATAAAAATAATTTCCCGAAGAAAGATTTGCTCCGTTGAATTCTACTTTATGATTTCCCGGTAAAGCATGTTTTTCAATAAGTGTTGAAATTTTTCTTCCAAGAACATCATAAACTGATAATGATACGTCGCTTTCTTTCTTCAATTCAAATTCGATTGACGTTTGTGGATTAAATGGATTAGGGTAATTTTGTTTTAGATCAAAACCAAGCGGAACGGAAAGATCTCCGCTAATTGAGGTTGGAATATTTGTATTATAGACTTCGTATTTATAATTAACAAAAGCGGGATAATCGTATACTGCATAACTGCATTCTAAAATTTGATCATCATCAGCATCCCAAATAACAGGATAACTGTAATAATAATTTGCATCATTTTTCTCGAAGAGAATTTGACCGTTTGTTATATCAAATATCTTAAATGACTGACGATAAAGTTCGGGTGATCCATAATGCGATAAGACATAAAACTCAACGATATTATCGCCGGTTAAATCAACACCTAAAGAGTAGACTAGATACTCAGCCTGAATTTCTTCCGGTGTAAAGTTGTATTGATATTGCGGCGTTGACGAATAATAACTATCCATAATTTTAAATGTGGTTTCATCAATCAAATAAAACTTGTAATCCCACTCCCCGCCAATTTCCGAAAATGCAACCCATCCGGAAAAAAAATAGACTGAAGTAGAATTTGAACTCCATTCTTGCTGCCATTGGGCGGTTGTATTAGAATATAGACTTACTACTATTAATAAATAAAAGAGCATTTTTTTCATTTCATCACCTCTTAATGCTTTTTAACATATACAAAACTACAAAAAAAAGCATGACCAAAAATTTGATGATGCTTAATTGCAATACTTCGTCTCAGATTATGTTTCTACAAATCAACAATAGCCATTAAATAAAACCACGTGGAAATATCATCTCCGAATCTTTCTTTAAATATTTCTCCAGGTACAAATAAGGAAGCACCGCTTTCAAATGTTAAATAAGAATTGTATTTATAATTTGCAACAATATCGACTTCCGTACCAAATCTATTTGTTGTTGAACCATCAATTAAAATATAATCCGCATCGGAATTAAAAATATGCAATGCAGTTTTTATCGACAACTTTTCGGTTGGCTTCAATCCGGCTTTTACGTGTATATCCACAAGTCCTCGTCCGAAAGTATATCTCGGAAAATAATCCATGTAACCAAGGTATTTATGCCCCGCACCAAACCATCTATTAAATTCTTTATATTTGTCATCTGTCAAATCATCATCGCCGCTGTAAATTTCAACTCCGGCTGATAAATACGGTTTAACAACATTATTAAAAGTGTAAGTTGCATTATAACCAATAAAATAAGCCGACAAACTTTTTGGACCGTTTTCTCTTTCGTCACCGAATTGTGAAATAAACTCTGCAGTGTGATTGAAACCGTTTATATTTCCATTTAAGTAAGCACCCACAGCAAACATATTAAACGGATAAGTCGCAGCGGCAGATGAATAATAAATTACAAACGGCTGAAGTTTATGTTTTTCTATTATCTCAAATTCTCCGAAGGCTCCTAATACATTTTGGTCGAGTGAATCTTCGGGGAACCCGCTTTCTCCGACTCTAAAAGCAAATAGATCTAATTTCATTTCGCATGGAGTACAAA
Source organism: uncultured Melioribacter sp. (assembly GCA_964387045.1). Lineage (GTDB taxonomy): Bacteria > Bacteroidota > Ignavibacteria > Ignavibacteriales > Melioribacteraceae > SURF-28. The sequence continues at coordinate 2,780 of CAYLVF010000328.1, forward strand.
AATCAATTTGTAAAACAGCACCATCAAAACTTCTGCCGATATTATTCCAATTATTGCGCGCCATAATTCTTTCCGTTCCATATGGAGCCTGCATTCTGCCGGCTTTCAAACTAAGCGGTAAATCGAAAAGATTATCTATCTTGAAATATGCTTGGTGAATATCCACATTCTTCAGATTCGATATTGTACCGGGTTCTTCACCAAAAGTTCTTGCATCCTGTAATTGAAAAAAAAGTGTCAAATCATCAGTAGGAATAAATTGAACACCTAAACGAGAACGCATCTCGGCATAAGTATCAGGGGATAAATTGCTGTCAAAATTTTTGTTGTCAACAATAAACCGTGGTCTTAATTGAGCAGAAAATTTAAGCTGTTCTTGCGCGGAAAGAGTAACAATAAACAATAGAATTAAAGAGTAGATATATTTCATTTTACACCATTTACAAAATTTCAATGGCGAAATATATCCATTCTAATTGTCTATTAACAACACCACATGTCAATTTATTGTTTTGAAACAAAAACCATAGATATCATAAACTCATCCTTAACCCGATAAATAGTTCTCTTCCGGCTTGCGGAAATCCGTATTCACTTTCGTAATATGTGTTAAATATATTGTTTGCTCTCAGATAAACTAAATAGTGTTCAAACAATTTCTGTGATATTCTTATGTTTGTTATAATAATGTTATCCATCTTCACAAATTCTCTTGTCTCTGAGTCTACTCCGTATTTGTTTGCGGTAT
>CAYLVF010000329.1:0-3520 GCA_964387045.1 uncultured Melioribacter sp.
ATGGATGGAAGGGCTTTAATTTCTTTTGATACAGTATTGAAAATATACCCTCCGAGGGATGATGCAATTACTAATGTATTTTGAGGTATATATTCAATTTCAAAAATAAATTCGCCGGAGCCGGTTAACATATTTCGTTCAATAACTCTATAAGTTTCTGTTTTTCCGGTTCGCAAATCATAACTTGAAATTTTTGTTTGAGAACTTGGGAACCACAATCTGCCGTTATCATCCATTACTAGGTTGCCAGTATTAGAGGAATCAGAATAAATCTCCGGCAAATTAATTTTTACTTCTTTAATAGAATTGTCTTTCAAATCAAAACGAAGTATCCCATTATTTCGTGTTGAGATTAATACTTCATTCGGATTATTGTAGTTTAGAAGCAGATCCGTTGTAATATAATTATCGGTTGAGCTAACATTATCTTTATTGTACTCATAGAAATTAAACGGTCTTCGTTTCGGATCAAATTTAAGAACACCGTTATCGGCAAGTCCGCACCAATAAACACCGAAGTTATCTACAAAAATTGTTTGAGCAAAAGTGCTTACTCCCCGTTTCCCAAGTTCTCCTCCAATTTTGAGCGGTTCTAATTTTTCAGTTTTGGGATCGTATGTCAAAAGACCAAAATGGCTGGAACTTAATAGGAAAGTATTGTCTTCATTTTCAGTTAAGTTGAAAAAGAATACCTGGTCAGTCGGTGCCTTAAAATGTTGAGATAAAATCTTATTGCTAAGACTAAAGGTGATTGGGTTGTATTCATACAAAACACCTCTGCCCGCAAACCAAATTTTGCCGCTTTTGTCTTCATAGATTTCCACTATCCAATTAATATGTGAACTACCCGGGAAACTAAATTTTTCAAATGCATTACTATTTTCATTATAATAATAGATGCCCATATTCACAATTGAAGCAAGAAGATTACCGTTTCTCAATTCGGTAATAGCAGCAACACCAGTTAATTCACTTGCAATCAAAGAATCGGACCCATCAACATCCAGCATAAACGGAATTAATTCCCATTCTTTTCTATCCTTATTCCATTTTTGTACACTTTTACCTTGAGTTGCAATCCAGAAATTATTTTTTGAATCAACTAACGATCGAAAGATTGGTACTTCCTGCGAGATATTTATATTCCCTTGATCAATCGAATAGTTGGTAAAAGAATCACTTAATGGATCGAAAATGCTCATATACCCTGTTGTACCCACCCATAGGTTACCATCGGCATCTTCATTGATATTATAAATATTGCTACTTTGTAACGAAGTTGAATCACCCGGAACATTTTTATAAACTTTGAAATCATATCCGTTATATCGATTCAATCCATCTGTTGTACCGAACCAAAGGAAACCATACTTATCTTGGTAGATCGTCTGAAAAATATTAAATCTTGCACTTGATAAACCATCCGAAACGGATAAGTTTTCGTATAGATAATCTTCTTGTGCTAAATTTTTTGATGTAAAAAAAAATAATAAAAGAAAGAGATAGATGAATAGCTTGTAAAAGTTATAAGGTAAGCGCATATATACACCCTCTAAATGTTTTCAAACTAATTGGAGGTCGTGTCCAATTATTAAATAAATTTTTTTAACTTTTTCTTATCAGGTAAAGTGCCGTAATATCATCGCTTTGAGGTGTATCTTTCGTGAAGCTGCGAACATCGGCGACGAGTTCATTTATAAATTTATCAGCATCATGAAAGCAGTTATCTAAACAGAATTTTTCTAATCGTTCATCGGAGTATTCTTCTTCGTATTCATTCATCGCTTCGGGTATTCCATCTGTAAACATTAAAATTCGTTCACCTTCTTCAATCTTTCTTTTTTCACTTTTGAAAGGCAAGCCCATATCGAACATACCGAGTGCAATTCCGCCGGCTTCGATTTTTTCGAGTAATTTGCTTTGCCTCAAATGTAAAGAAGGATTATGACCGGCATTAATAATATCCAGTTCGCCGGTTGGGGGGTTAAGGATAGATATAAAACATGTTATAAATTTATCGGCTGTGGAAGATTGGTATATAATCTTGTTAAGTTTTACGGCTAATTCATCCAAAGAAATATCAGTTTCAAGATATGCATGAAGCGAAGCGCTGAGTGAACTTACCAGTAATGATGCAGGCACTCCTTTACCGGCAACATCAGCCATTACTAAGGCTACTTTTCCGTTAGGGAGAATTCTGCAATCGTAATAATCACCACCAACCTCTTTGGAAGAAATATTTATACCGGCAATTTCGTAACCTTCAATAACCGGCAAAGTTTCCGGAATAATTTTTTTCTGAATTGATGAAGCAACGGATAATTCTTTCTTTATAGTTTCGTTTTCAAGAGCTTCTTTATGAAGTTCTTTATTTTCAACAGCGCTGTGAACTTGTCGTGCAAACGCGGTTAATAATATTTCATCGGTATCATCAAATTTAGTATTACCGTCTCTGCTTTCTTTATCAATCAGTGTTACAATATAACTATAACCTCTATAGTCAACTTGGGTTTCTATTTTGTCTGTCGATTTAAGGGTCTCGGCAACATTAATTGTATTTGGAAGCCGCAAAGTTGCAATGACTTTTTCATCTCTTACAATTCGCATAATTCCTTTAGAAGCATTCGTTAAGGCAACAGCTCTTTCCAAAGCAAGTTCAAGAAGCTGTGTATTGTTTTCGAGTTTTGAAATTTCAATACCGGTATCGACAAGACTGTTCAACTGCAAAACTTTATGGTTAAGCGAAAAGATTAAATTCTTCTCGCGAAGCCTAGCAAGATGAGATTGGTAAGCATTATCAAGCAAACGAGTAAAAATCTGAAGTGTTATTGCATCAAGCGCATTAAATTCAGTTTTGTCAATTTTTTTACCAATAATTAACCCGAAATATGAATTATCAATACATCGTAACGTTGAATAAACTTTATACTCTCGATCATTTTCAAAATTCAAGCTAACTGCTTCAGAGGTTTTTAAGAAGGTAACAAAAGATTCACTTGCAGATTTCTGTATAAATAATGAATGCCACTGATCAGCTTCATTTTGCTTATGAAATAGATTTACATCGGAAACAAAAAGATTACCTCTCAATAAATGAACAAAGTTTTTACCTATATCTTGAATGTTTCGTGAATCAGAGAGAATTCTAAATCCTTCTTGAAATGAACTTACCTGAAGTGATAGTTTATCAAGTAAAGCATTATAATTTTCTAAGCGGGTCATCGTTAATTTTAGGTGACTTTATTCATTCTTAACTGCTCTTTAGTAGTTTTATTCCTGAATCCACATCATCTGTTTTTTCGGCATAATGGAAAAGTCCCATTATAGTAAATGTTTTATCGACAGAAGGATCAAGATTTGTGAATACCAATTTCCCATTTGAATCATTCAATTTTTCTATCACTTCGATGAGAAATGAAATGCCGATTGAGTTAACAACTTTTGATTCCGCAAGGTTGATAATGTAATTATTCAACCCGTTTTGATGATGCGAATTAAACTCATCTACAATTTTTTGTCC
>CAYLVF010000330.1:0-3484 GCA_964387045.1 uncultured Melioribacter sp.
CAACGATTGGGTCAAGATTAACTAAATAAACATCTCCGCGAAGAAGTGGGGTAACGATACCGGTTTTACTCTTTATCTGCATAATTCCACTCTTCTTGGGATTTGGAATAATAATCGTAATTGGCTTTGTAACCGTCTTCTAATTCATGTTCGGTTTTTTCTTTTTCAATCTGCTGGATATATGCTTGCAGAGCTTTGCGCGTTAATTCGCTCATTGTTTGATTTGTCTGTTTGGAGATCTTGTCAACTTTTTCGGACAAATCACGATCAACAAAAAAGCTAAGTCTTTCTTTTTTGTTTTTGGTTTTAATTGACGGCATAAATAATCCCATTGTCATTTTTGTATGAATAAATATGTACAAAAATATATGTAAAAACAAGGGAATACATTTGTGTATTTCCCCTTAATAAATGTAAAAATGATAACACTACACGCACATTCAAATTACTCTTTGCTTCAAGGAACAATTCCCATTGAAGAACTTATTGCTTTTGCAAGAAAGGACGGGAATCGATATGTCGGATTAACAGATACAAATGGTATGTACGGGCTAATTCAATTTGCAAAACTCGCACAGGAAGAGAACATTAAACCGATACTCGGTGCGTTGATTGACGATCCTCAAGATGAAAATTTATCGGCGATCTTCCTGGCAAAAAACAACATTGGTTATTCGCATCTCTGTAAACTAATCACAACTCGCAAGCTGAAAGAAGATTTTCATTTAACGGATTTATTTAAAGACCCGACCGATAACCTTTTTATAATCACATCATCGTTGGAGCTTCTAAAAAAAATAAAATTCACACAAGTGATTCGTTCCAATTTGTTTGTTGAGTTAATCATCACAGAAAAACAAAAAGGCAGAACTCGTGAACTTTATGATTTTGCAAAAACAAATAAATTGCAGATAGTTGCAACACACCCTGCTTATTTTTTAAAACGAGAAAATTTTCTTCTGCACAAAATCGTCACCGCAATACGGCTTAATACTACGATAGAAAATCTTGACGAAAAAGAATTGGTTGACCAGGAATTTTGCTTAAAAACCAATGACGAATTAAAACAAGACTGGCGAGCTTTGCCCGAAGCATTGTGGAACGCCGAAAGGATTGCGCAGAACTGCAATGTTGATTTAGAATTTGGCAAACATAAGTTCCCCGTTTTTCCACTTCCTTCCGCCGAAACAGCTTTTTCTTTTTTATGGAAAATCTCATTCCATGGATTGGAGAAAAGATTCCAACCAATTACAGAACAAGCGGTTAAGCGGTTACAATACGAACTAGAGGTTATTGATGAGATGGGTTTCTGCGATTACTTTTTAATTGTGTGGGATATAATTCGTGAAGCGAAGAACCGCGGTATGATGCATATCGGCAGGGGTTCGGCGGCTAACAGTTTGGTTTCTTATTGTCTTGGTTTTACAGAAGTCGATCCGTTAAAACACAATTTTTATTTTGAAAGATTCTTAAATCGCGGGCGTCTTTCCCCTCCCGATGTTGATTTAGATTTTTCTTGGAAAGAGCGTGATGAAATTATAAAATATGTCTTTGATAAATACGGTTACAATCACGTTGCAATGATTTCGACTATGGTAACATTCCGTGCACGTTCTGCGTTCCGCGAAGTTGCAAAAGCTTTCGGCATATCTCAGTCGGAAATTTCGACATACAGTAAATTCATCCCTTGGACAAGCGCAAAGAACCTGGATAAACTTTCCGAAAAATTTCCCGAAGCAAAGTCACTTAATTTTGAAAGTGACCCATGGAAAACAATTGTGAAAATTGCATCGCAGCTTTCTCGCTTCCCCCGTCATTTAAGTATCCATCCATCCGGAATTGTAATTACGCAGGAACCAATCACTAATTATCTGGCTTTGGAGTTTGCAAAAAACAAAGGACTTGGGTTAATAGTTACCCAACCCGATATGTATCCAATTGAAGATTACGGATTAATTAAAATAGATCTATTGAGCCAACGCTCACTTGGAGTTTTCAAAGATGCAATGAATAAAATTAACAGAGATTTTAACGGCGGCAATGTTAACGTGGTGGATATAAGAAGTTACACTGAATCATCGTGAAGTATAAATAAATCAAATAACGTACTGAAGAAAATTATTATCGTATAACAAGCTTTTTAGAAAATCAAGGGAAGGATTTACGGCTCCTTCCCTTTAATAGTTTGTGGAGTCAATCAAGCGGGATTCTGTTTTTATATTTTGCCAGCCAGGCATCGAATGTAAGAAGTTCGGGGTTAAGTGAACGAGATTCATCAAGGTTTCTTGCGGCACAATATTCGGTTTCAAAATCTCTCTTAAATTGGAACATGTTACCTAAATCATCGGCACCGGGAAATCCGAAACCGCGGTAAACTTCAGGCGATACGGGATTATACTTTACAGGTTTATCAAGTGCTTTACTCATAGCATCAGCCATTTGATACCCGGTTAAATGTTCACCCGCAATTCCAACCGACTTGTTTACGTACTTATCATAATTCTTAAAAATTCCGTATGCACATTTACCTATATCCTCTGCTGCCATTCCGGGCAGTTTTTTATCATCCATCGGAAATGCCAAATAATAATTGCCGTCTTCACCCTTTTTTGGGCCCATCCCGAAGTAAATAAAATTATCCCAGTAAAAAGAGGTATTCAAATAAGTAGTAGGAACATTTGCTTCTTCAAAAAACTTATTTGATTCTCCTTTAGCGTCGTAGTGGGGGACTTTGTATTTTCCTCCGAGTGTAGGCATTCTGTTATCATCAAGTGGAATCCAATTTCTAGTATCTTCAAGAGTTGACCAAATCAAATGTTTAACTCCGGTATCTTTTGCAGCTTGAGCAAAAATCTTTGCTTGAGTGATTTCCTTTTCAGGTGAAAAATGTGCCCAAAAGAAAGTGACAGCAAACACTCCGTATGCGCCGCTGAATGCATTAGATATACTTGCTGCATCATCGACATCTGCTTTTACAACTTCGGCACCTTTATCGGCAAGAGCTTTGGCTTTATCGGAATTTACATCTCTTGTAATTGCTCTTACGGTAAACTCGCTATTGGTATCGGACAATATAGCATTTGCCAATCCCCCCCCTTGAGCACCGGTGGCACCAAGTATGGCGACTATTTTTTTCATTATAATACTCCTTTCTAAAAATTTATATAAGATGCTATGTTCGGTTTCAGAACAATTAAATATAATACAATTTGTCCTAATTAGCCCGCTTGGGAATAAGGACAAATTGTGTGAGTAAGAATTCATCAAGTTTAATAAACTAATTTAATGAGCAATAATAAAATTCATTGCCGAAAAATATTTTATCCCCTATATTTTTACTCAATTTAATTATCATAAAGAAAGAGAAAAATGATGACAAAAGAAGAAGTGTTATCCGTACAAAAAGAATGGGCTGATTGGATAATAAAAATCGGTACACTTAAGGAAAACCCATCCGAATATAAAAGAGAAACCGAATCATTTA
>CAYLVF010000331.1:0-3480 GCA_964387045.1 uncultured Melioribacter sp.
AACTCAGTAAATTCCATAATGTTCGGTGTCTCAAGTGATGTATAGAGAAATGCTTCGTGTGCCATAGATTTCGGCTGCATCAATCCTTCAAGCTGTCGGATTGTTTGCCCGCCAAGTTCTCCTAATCTTCCATAAGGTGTGTCTGTCCCAAAAAGCATGTCCGGGACTCTCGACATTCCAAGTGCATCGCGGGTGTCCATATCAACATTGAGCTTTAACATCCTTTCGTTTATTTCTTTAATTTCGTTCAGAACGTCAACTATTCTCTGCCCGGAAATTTTTTCTCCGTAAATGGTTTTGGCTAAAGTTGAACCTTCGTCTAATCCCAACATTCCAACATCCATGTCCGTCATTCTTGCGGTTGTATTTAACCGGAAAATATCTTGCGGATCAATCCCCTCTGCTCTCGCAAAAGCTAACTGCTCTTTGTAAAGATCGGAATCGTATTTCCCAAAAGTATCACCAAACTGCATTTGGAATTGTGCAAGCTGTTCCGGTGTGTAACCAAATCCGACATCTTCAAAATTTTCTTTCAGTCTTGCTCTTGTCCGGGTGCGAAGGATATCAAACTGCTGCGCTTGTCCAACATAATTGCTTAATTGCGCCCAACTTTGATTTAAGAAACTTAATTCTTCCTCAATTTTTGCCCGGTCTTGAATGTTTGCATAATTGGCGATTTTTGTCGCTTGTGAACTACCGAACATCATTCCCCCAAGTGCTCCGGCAATAGCACCACCAGCCATTCCGATTGGACCTCCGGCAGCTCCGACTTTTGCACCTAAAAAAGCTCCCGAAAGTGCTCCGACTCCCCCACCAACTAGCCCACCGTATAATTCATAATCTCGCATTCGTTCTTCGGTTGTCTTATAAACTTCGTATTGTTGCCGGGTTGAATACATTCCAAGAGGTGAACCAAAATCAAACGATGTTCTTTCCTTCGCTTCGATCTGTGCCGTTCGAGTTGCATAGTTCATTCCCATATTTATAAGTGTTCCGGCTAAAGCAAAAGCACCTATCTGTCGAAGATTTTCAAAGAAGGCTGTCGATTCCTCTTTGTTGTTTCTGAGATTTTCGAACATTTCTTTAAAACGATCATTGAGTTGATCTAACACTTGAAGTGCTTCGCTTCCGCTTTCCGTTATTGTTTTAGTTATTAAATCTTTCTGTTCTTTAGGAAGTTCTAAGTCTGATACTTGTTCAGTTATTGTCGAAACAAAATCTCCGAGTTCATACCTTTGGCGCAATACCCGTCGTTGATGTTTCTCAATTTGTGCTTTGTTCAATTTTCCCTCACCGACTTCAAGATCAATGTCCAAATCTCTGAGAGTTTCATTTATCTTTTTCCGATATTCTTGAAATTCTAAAACATCTTGACCGGCTGAGAAGTGTTCTAATTGTCTTTGTTGCTGCGGATTCATCCCTTCCCGGAATGCCGGTTGTTGAACAACATCTTGCATCTTTGCCGATATATGCTTCGGTGCATTTTCAAGTTTCTGCTGAAACTCGTCCATCCCCTCGATATGAGGAAGGATTCTCGCTCTGACTATAAAGCCAATGTTAGTTTGCTCGTCCATTTTTATTCTCCGTAAAAATTTTCTTTAATCTCGTCAATTAATTTGTAACGATCTGCTTCGTTGATTTTCCGCAATGCCAAAAGAATTAATTTCTTGAGTTCTTCCGGCTTATTTTCTTTTGTCAATTTTATTTTAAATGTAGTTTCATCGTTAATTTGTTGTAAGATTTCATTCGCTCTCTCGTTTCTTTTTCCCATCTCGATTTTAAATTTTTCGCCGTAAGGTTTCGCAATTTTATTCACTTTGTCCGGATCAATTTGGAATGCTTCAATAAACGCATTAGTCAAGCTGTCGATTGATTTAATGCTTTCCCATTGTAATAACTCAAACCGTAAATGGATATACTCAAAGAGCTTTCCTTCCTCAAGTGCATCTTTATGCACGGCAACAAAACCTTGAATAAGCTGGTTAAGATTCCGGGATTCTTCAGCCGTGATATTGCTTCTGATGTATTCTGCTGTTATCCGGGAAATCAATTTCTCTGCGTCGGAAAGGTTGCGAAGTCGCTTGGCTCTCTTGATTATTGCCGTGTTTTCCTTTGGGAAATTACTATTTTGGAGTATTTTCAAACTTTTTTGACTGTTTTCCATCAATTTAACCGGGTAATTTTTTGTAATTAACTGCGCTTTAGTGTGCAAAAAACCGTAAAAATTTAATCGTTATCTTTCAATTTTAGGGTGTCAACGATTAGTTGATCGGTGTCTAAAAAATAATCGGTGAGCAGATCAGCAATTTGCTGAATTTCTTCAATATCATTTTTTTCGATTGTTTTTTTATTTATCACTTCTCTAACTCTTAGGTGCAAAAGTCTTGCATTTGCTTCTATGTTCTGGAGTTTACTTTCGATAGCAAGTAAATCAATTTTATCGCTGGTTGTCATTTAATTTCCCTTTAATTTATGATTTTATTAATTTTTAGTATTCTTTAAGTTATACTTTAATTGAATTAACATTCCCCCTTTATAATCAACGAGTTTAGCATATTTAGTCAACTCATTGTAATAAGCAATTTGCTTTTTTTCAGTTTGCATCAATTCATAAATTAATTTTCCCATACTTTTTTCAATTTCTTCCGCAAAATTTATTAAAAACCTCTCACCGCCGGGACTTCTATCCACAGCCTTTTGGAAAGCACTGCTAAGCATAAGTTTTATGAATAATTTTGAATCTTCTAAAAATTTTTCATTCTCGGTCATCTCGGTGTTGCTCCATTTTATATCAAATTTCTGCCACAGTTAAGCCGTGTGCCCTTTCATTTGGCTGCTGATACATTCTTATTGCCTTTGGGGGGTTCACTCTTTAAAACGTATTTTAATTCGTTTTTCTTTTCCGTGAACATTGGACAAACTATGATTTTCGTTTCTGTGGTTTGTTTACAACTGTTCCGGCATCGGCTACAAAGTTGGTTTATATTTTCATCTCGATTTTTCAAATCGGAAATTCCCCTTTTCTCTCATACCAGTTTTCGTTTTTGCTTTGTTCTTGTTTTAGAGCCGGTGGTCTGGCGTCAACTTCAACATATCGGTTGTTCTGAAATTTCGTGATAAAAGACTTATTCCCTGCAGTGTGCCTAATTCCTCTAACGGTGGCAATAAATTCATGGTCATCAAGTATGTATTCGTAATTTCCATAACCGGCAACATTGAAGGAAATTCTTTCTCCCTTTTCCCCTGAGCGGACATAAATAAAATAATTACTATCTCGTTCTAATCCCTTCGCTTCTGCTGCTCGTTCACCGGCTTCGTTACTTTGGGAAATTAGAATTATAGGTATCTCCAATTTCATTGCCTGCTGTTTGAAGAAACGACTTAGGTGATTTAATTCTTCTCTCCGGTTGGGAAATTTTTCAATCGAATCGACAAGCATTAAATAATCGATAACACAAAGTTTAATTCCGTGTTTCTTCT
>CAYLVF010000332.1:0-3472 GCA_964387045.1 uncultured Melioribacter sp.
TCTGCATTAAATAAATTTCATCGGAAAGTAGAATAGCTTCAGAAAGATTTGAAGTGCCCAATAGAAAGGTGATTCCTAATTTTGATTTTAACGCAAGTAATAATTCATATAGTCTTTGAAGTGTTACAGGTTTAATCTCTTTACCAAACGGTTCATCTAAAATAATTATGCCCGGTTCTGCAGCTAAAGCTCTTGCTAATGAAATTCTAAATCGGAAGCCAACGCTGTTGTTATCGGGGAAGTGATCTTCATATCCTTCTAATCCGACAAACTCTACAATCGATTTAACTTTTTCTTCGTCTTGGTTAACTAAAGAAATATTTTGTTTAACAGAAAACCACGGAAATGAAGAAGGTTTTGAAGGTATATAAACAACTCGTTGCTTTGCCGAATTAATTTTAACCTGACCGGAAGTTGGCATTTCAATCCCGCTTAAGATTTTTAACAAAGAAGATTTACCCGCACCGGTAGGAGCTAATATTGAAGTAATAGAATTTTCTGTTACCTCAAAAGAGATATCTTCAAGAAGATGAATATTAAATCCCGTTGCATCATTATAATCTTTGGATAAATTTTTTACTTCAAGAATTTTATTCATATTGTTAAACTTTCCAAAAGATAAATTTCTTTTCAATATAATCAATTATCGAATTACCGAGCCAAATTAGTAACGCAATTATTATTCCTAATAAAATAATTACCGACAAATCATTGTAATCAAGAGCTAATTTATAAATTGAACCGAATCCGTTAAGAGCGCTTACGAATTCAAATATCAAAACGAGTACCCATAAATAATAATGCAGTCTATGAAATTCACCAAACATTTTCGGTAATGAATATTTCCAGGTTATGTTATTGTGAAATTCGCTTCCTTCAATCATCAAACTATTTGCGGCATCTTTGTACTGGGTTGGAAGTGTAATCGCAGAATTCATAAATGAAATAGCGATAAAAAATGTTGATACAATCGTGGTGAATAACAATTCGGCGAAGACCGAACCCTCAAACCAATACGCGAAAAGAATTGCGAAGAAAAATGCCGGGAAGTTTTTGAACAACCTAAGATTGTTGAATAAACCGATATTGCGGTTTACAATATTTGCTAAAGAAAAAGAAAGCATCCATACAAATAAGAATCCGATAGCTATTGCCAAATAAATAATGGAAGTGGTAATTGCCATTTCCGAAAGGAGATTATATTCAGAAAAAAGTGCCGGTATTGAATCGAGCAGCAAACTTGGTTTGGGTAATATTTTATTTACCGGCAGAATAAATTCAAACAAGAGTACGTAGACAAATAGAAGTACGAATAAAAATGTAAGTCGATTTTTTAGAATAATCTTTTTTTGAAGTGTATTTAAGTTCATAACCGCAAAGATTGTTTAGACCAATATATTTATTGATGAACCGGAAATCAAACTGCTTATGCTAAAAATGGATTGTTTGTCTTCTCATGACCGATAGTGCTTTCTTCACCATGACCGGGATAAATGACGACATCACCCGGTAAAGTAAATAATCTTGTACGGATAGAATTTAGCAAAGTATTTGTATCTCCGCCCCAAAGATCCGTTCTTCCTATTCCTTCTCTAAAAAGAACGTCTCCTGTAAAACAAATTTTATCATCTTCAAAATAGATACAGTACTCACCGGGTGTGTGTCCGGGTGTAAACAAAAATTCGTTTTTGATATTTCCAAGCTGAATCGACATACCATCGTAAATAAATTCATCCGGTTCGGGTGATGGCTTAACATCTATTGCGAACATTTTTCCTTGCTCTACTGCATTGTGCAGTAAAAATTTATCTTCTTCGGGAGCTAAAAATATTGGTGAATATTTTTCTTTAACAAATGCATTCCCGAAAACATGATCGATGTGACAATGTGTGTTGATAAGATACTTTACTTTAAGATTTTTTTCCTCAATGAATTTTTCTAATTCAATTTCTTCATTTGTATCGTGACAACCGGGATCGATAACTGCAGCTTCTTTAGATTCATCATCCCAAATTAGATAAGTGTTTTCCATAAATGGACTGAAGACGAATTTGTTAAATTTTAGTGACATAGCTTACCAAGAAGTTTGGGAATTATTTGTGAATATTAAATAAAAGCAAAATCTTTTTAATACTTTTTTAATTCGTTACTTTAGACTTTATCCCCATGTCTTCGATCTTTGTGCGGACTAAAAGTCTAATCGCTTCTTCAATAACTTCCTTCGTTGTTTTGTCAGGATAAAGTGATAATGCTTCTTTCAAAAGTTTATTGTCAATTTCTTTTAAATTAATTTTCATATCTCTTTTATACCTTTGTTGCAGTATAATGTTTTAATATTTTTTCACTTACCAAAATTCTTTTTCAATCTAATATTCAACTTACGGAGATAGTTTTTATAATTATCCTTAGTTTCTTCAATTGAATCACCGCCGATTTTTTGGATGAGGAATTCGGCTAGAGTCCAGGCAAGCATTTACTATGCGATAACGGCACAAGCGGGAACTGCAACAAAATCACTTCTCTCTCTTCTCGCTTTTATTGATTTCATTCCGTTTAAATCAACTGTTTGTATCGGTGACATTAAAGTAGCAATCGGTTTCATTGCTGCTCGAACGATAATAGGTAATCCGGTTGAAATACCGCCTTCAATTCCTCCGGCACGGTTTGTTTTTCTTGTCAGCTCACCATTACGAATAATTATTTCATCGTGCGACTGAGAACCAAATGCATCTGCCGATTGAAAACCGGTTCCAATTTCAACTCCTTTAACTGCATTAATAGACATAATTGAATTAGCAATAGCAGCATCGAGTTTTCTATCGTAATGAACAAAACTTCCGAGTCCAACCGGAACGCCGGTTGCAACTACAACAAAATTCCCGCCGAGCGTATCACCTTTTTTCTTTGCTTGTTTTATTTTGTAAATGATTTTCTCTTCGTGAATTTTATCCAAGACTCTTACAGCATTTTTATCTGCTTTTTTAGAAAGCTCAGCTCCGCTAAAATTTTTACTCAATTTGTTATCAAATAGTTTTTCAGTGTAATTATCTTCTGTATAGACACCACCAATACTTTCGACATAGCTACCGATACTTATATTAAATTCTTCTAAAAATATTCTTGCTATTGAACAGGCTGCAACTCTTGCGGCTGTTTCACGCGCACTGGATCTTTCAATAGAATTCCTGATATCGTCAAAATTATATTTAGTAACACCTACTAAATCCGCATGTCCCGGACGAGGTATAGAAATGTATTCCAAATCTTTTGGTCTGTGATTTTCTGGAGACATTGCATCTGTCCAGTTTTCCCAATCATTATTTTTAATAATTAGGGAGATGGGTGAACCCAAAGTTTTTTTGAAACGAACTCCGGAGGTAATTTCAGCAGAATCGGATTCAATTTTCATACGACCGCCGCGACCGTATCCCATCTGTCGTCTGCGAAGTTGAAGATTAATAGCTTTGTTTTC
>CAYLVF010000333.1:0-3467 GCA_964387045.1 uncultured Melioribacter sp.
ATACTTGCGCGGATGGATCAATAAAATTTGATTGCAGTCGCTGTACATTATAAAGTTCTGTGAATAATCTTTTATCATCATTTGGTTTATATGCCTGGAATTCTTGTTCTGCCTGCTTGCCTAGATTTCTTGTGTCAACAAGGAATAAGATTCTCTTAGCCCTTGCAAATTTTAGTAATCTGTAAACTGATGTAATTGCCGTAAAGGTTTTACCTGCGCCTGTTGCCATCTGCACTAAAGCGCGTGGATGATTTTCTGAGAATGAGTTTTCCAGATTAGTGATAGCATTTATCTGACATTGACGTAAACCATCATAATTTAATTGAGGAAAAGATTTTAATCTTGATCGAAGCGAACTACCTTGAGTAAACATTTCATAAAGAGTTTCCGGTTTGTGGAAGTGAAATATTTCTCTCTGCCTTGGTGAAGGATCACGAGCATCGGTAAAGTAAGTTTCCGTTCCGGTTGATTCGTATTGAAAAGGAAGGTCTTCTTTTTTGCCGATATATTTTAATGTGTCGGTTGCATATCTTTCGGTTTGATCGTGAACTTGGCTAAGGGTCTTTCCTTCTGCTTTAGCTTCAATAACTCCAATTGGTTTTCTATCAACAAAGAGAAGATAATCCGCATTACCGGATTGTGTGGGATATTCGGTTACAGCAATTCCAAAGTTTGAAGAAGGATTAAAATCATTAAGCGATTGAACTGCCCATCCGGCTGTTTTAAGTTGGTTATCAATATTTTGACGTGCTCTTTGTTCCGGTGTCATTAATATCCGAGAATCAAAATTTGGAAATTAAAGTAAGTAAAAAAAAACTAAGATTCTCGAAAAATTCTAATATATCTTAAGACTCACCGGATACTTTGGTGGCACAAAGTTACCGATAAATTTTTGTCATTTCATTTCAGTTTTGAAGTAATCAGTCAGCAGACGGATTAAGAAATTTGAAATCGTTTCATGAATACATTAATCTAACTGCTTTGATTTACCATCAACAAAAAAAGGTATGAATTGAAAATCAAAAAATCATACCGCGAACACGCGAATAACAAATAAAAACTCGAAAAAAATATATTATTATTAGCGCATTAGAATCAACAGCCTTTTACTTTTTAATTGAATTAATAGAAACACAGCACATAAAACGAGGCTCTTTTTTAGCCGCGAATTCGCTAATGCATTCGCGCATTAGCGGCTTAAAAAAACTATTATGGACTCTGTTACAATCAATAAAGCAACTAAGACTTTTTTCTTTTTTCAGCCCGTTGACTAACGGATTTTTAATTTTCCGCTAAATGACTTTTGCCGCCCAAAAATCCAATGATCCCACCTCAATACTCAATCTCAATAATTGGTTTAATAATTTCTCTCATCTTGATATTCATTTCCCATGTGTCACCAAAGGGTTTGTTACTAAAGGGGAGAGTGTGCATGTAATTAGGCGGACCGAATTCGGGTGTGATTGTAAAGTATTCTCTCCCTTCATTTTTGCGTTCATCAATAATTCTTTTCCAAATATTGATGTGATTAGTTAAATGCCCACTCCATTCGGGTGCGGCGGGGTCTGTTACCTGCGGACCTTCCTCATAACCAACGCGGGCGTGAATGTGGAAACTTCTATATATTTAATAATCGGGTTTTTTTTAACATTGCTAATGCTTGATTTCCAAGTCCATTCTTATAATTATGTGCTGACGGCGTTCGATATTTACAATTCTACTTCTTTTTTACTTGTTAAAATCTTGTTTTGTACGTAACTTACATATACTTGGTATATCAAGTATACTTAATAGAGCGAAAAATGGCAGAAAAACTCAAATTCAACGATCCAACACCCCTGTATGAACAAATTCAGATTGATATAAAGAAGCGAATTGATTCCGGCGAACTCAATGTTGGTGATCAAATCGGTTCTCAAAATGAACTTGCACGGGAATATGACGTAAGTATAATTACAATTAAAAAAGCTCTGCTGAATTTGGTAAATGAAGGAATTTTATATACCAGAGTTGGAAAAGGAACTTATGTCGCTGAACCTAAAATCTCGGGAAAAAAATTCTCTAACCAAAAAACTATTGGGCTGGTTCTTAGAGATCTTAAACATCCGTTCTTCTCGATGATAGTTCAAAGTATTGAAGAGGAAGCATATAATCTTGGATATACTCTCGTTCTTACCAGTTCGTCAAACATGATTGAAAAGGAAGAGTATCAAATAAAGAATTTTAAAAATATGGGTGTCGACGGATTAATTATTGCATCTCTTTCACTTGAATATACAGCTACAAATTACATTCAAAAACTTCATGATGATAAATTTCCTTATATAATGATCTCATATATGCATGACCCTCAATATTGGTTTATAGGCTCTGATCATGAATTTGGCGGTTATTTGGCAACCGAACATTTGATTAAAACCGGATATAAACGAATTGGTTATGTTCATATAGGTAGAGGTAATCTGCTTAGTGAAGTAAGAAAAAACGGATATTCCCGGGCTTTAATGGATTACGGCATTTCATTCGATTCAAAACTTATTTTCTCTTTAAGAAAGGAGCAATACGATTCTGGTGAAGATAGAGTTGAACTTGGTTATGAATTCGGTAGTGAATTTATAAATATGAAACAAAAGCCGGAAGCTCTTTTCTTTTATAACGACTCTACTGCATTGGGATTTATTAAATCACTGAATGAAAATAATATTAAAGTACCCGATGATATTGCTATTGTTGGTTATGATGACATTGAGTTAGCAAAATTTGCATCGGTTCCTCTTACAACAATACGCCAGCCGGTTAGTAAAATTGGTTCGCAAGCTGTTCAAATTATTCATACAAGAATTAACGGAGAAGACGCTACAAATAGGACAATTTACCGTCCGGAATTAGTAATACGTAATTCTTGCGGCAGCAAAACTCTTCATAATATCATTCTCAAAAATAAACAATCTGAAAACAAAGGTACTTAAGTGAAGTTATGATTAAGAGATGCGAAAAATATAACAACTTACTTAAACGATTACTTAGCGTACTGGTGATTGCAATACTTTCTTTGATTGTAATTTCATGCAGTTCGGATTCTTCAGTTAGAAATTTAAAAATCGGACATGGGCTTGATCGAACACATCCGGTTCATCTAGCAATGGAATTTCTTGCTGATAGAGTTTACGAAAAATCAAATGGAAAAATTGAAATAACAGTCTATCCCAGCCAACAACTTGGAACAGAAAGGGAATGTTTAGAATTACTTCAAATTGGCAGTCTGGCAATGACAAAAGTTTCAGCATCTGTATTGGAAGGATTCGCTCCCAATTTTAAAGTATTTTCTCTTCCTTATATTTTTAGAAGCGACGAACATAAATTTGCTTTTTTCGAAAGTGATTTGGGGATGGAATTGCTTCGGAGTCCGAAAGAGTTTTGGCTTAGAGGACTTTGCTATTATGATGCGGGAAGCAGAAGTTTTTATA
>CAYLVF010000334.1:0-2278 GCA_964387045.1 uncultured Melioribacter sp.
TACTAAAACGTAATAAAGCACTCGGCGAAAACGTAATTATTCAATCAATCGGTTCTACTTCAGGTGCGGTTGTTGCCGGTGCTATATTTACCATCCCCGCGCTCTATATTCTAAATTTGGAAGTTGATTTCTTCCAGGTATTCATGGCGTCAATACTGGGTGGTTTTCTCGGAATTTTATTTTTAATTCCTTTCAGAAAATATTTTGTTGCAGAGATGCACGGTAAATTTCCTTTCCCCGAAGCTACCGCTACAACTGAGGTTTTAGTAGCCGGTGAAAAAGGAGGTAAACAGGCGATTGTACTCGTAGTGTCCGGATTAATTGGTGGTATTTATGATTTCATTATTGCAACATTCGGATTATGGAGTGAAGTGTTTTCAACTAGAGTTGTTGCAATAGGTGAACATTTTGCAGATAAATTTAAAACAGTCTTTAAACTGAATGTCGGGGCTGCTATTGTCGGGCTTGGTTACATAGTCGGCTTAAAGTATACGGCAATTATTGCCGCAGGTTCTTTTGTTGCTTGGTTTGTAATTATTCCAATTTTTGCCTACTTGGGTGATTTCATTACAATGCCAGTTGGAGCTACTGCTACATTATTAATTAAAGACATGTCAGCCGAACAAATTTTTGGAAATTATGTCCGTCATATCGGTATTGGCGGTATTGCAATGGCTGGTATAATCGGCATCGTTCGTTCATCCGGAATTATCAAATCAGCGTTTACACTTGGTTTTAAAGAAATATTCGGCGGACAAAAAGATGAAGAAAATAACCTGCGAACAAAACGCGATATACCGATGGGGATTATTGCAGGGGGAATTATTTTAACAGCCGTTGTAATATTTTTATTCTTCATGTTTGGCGTAGTTGACAATTTTGTCCATGCAATAGTCGGTTTAGCTATTGTTATGGTGATATCATTTTTATTTACAACTGTTGCTGCCAATGCAATAGCAATTGTGGGAACTAACCCTGTTTCCGGAATGACATTAATGACGTTGATTTTGTCGTCAATTATATTAGTCAGTGTTGGTTTAACAGGTGCGCCCGGTATGATATCGGCATTAATTATCGGCGGAGTTGTTTGTACGGCACTCTCTGTTGCAGGAGCATTTATAACTGATCTTAAAATTGGTTATTGGCTCGGTTCATCTCCTTACAAACAGGAAAGATGGAAGTTTTTGGGTACTGTAGTTTCCGCAGGTACGGTTGCATGGGTTATATTGATTTTAAATGAAACTTACGGTTTTGTTGGTGAAGGCGCTCTTGTTGCACCGCAGGCAAATGCAATGGCTGCAGTTATTCAACCTTTAATGTCGGATCAACCTGCTCCATGGATGATGTATGTAGCCGGTGCTTTTATGGCATTGATCTTAACTATGATAGGTGTTCCCGCACTGGCATTCGCTTTGGGAATGTATTTACCTCTTGAACTTAACACTCCTTTATTGGTTGGTGGATTGATTTCGCATTTCGTTTCAACGAGAACTAAAGATGAAGCATTAAACAAATCACGACGCGAACGGGGAACTTTGATTGCATCCGGTTTCATTGCCGGGGGTGCGTTAATGGGAGTTATTTCGGCAATGCTTCGTTACTTTGGAATTGAATGGCATATGGATGAATGGGCAGAAACTCACGCTGCAGAGTTACTGGGATTGGCAATGTTTGCCCTGCTTTGCGGTTATATAATCTGGGATGCGTTAAGAGCTAAGAAAGATGAGATTTGATGAATATTAAGCATAGAATTTCGAGATAAAATTA
This sequence comes from uncultured Melioribacter sp., assembly GCA_964387045.1. GTDB lineage: Bacteria > Bacteroidota > Ignavibacteria > Ignavibacteriales > Melioribacteraceae > SURF-28. The sequence goes on from CAYLVF010000334.1 coordinate 1,768, forward strand.
AACCCCGGCTGATTAATTTTCGCTGGGGTTTTTTATTCAACCCGTCAGCCGACGAGTTGTTAATCTTTCTTTTAATTTCTTATCTCGGGGCGTTGACCCGAGTTATTCATATTCAACTCCTTCGGAGTTGTTTCTTATGTTTTATCAAAATCCTAAACAGTTTTCACGCCTGCGAAGCAGTCGAATGTGAATAGAAAGATAAACCCAACACAAAAGAACCCCGGCGGCGTTCAATAAAACTTTCAATATGTTGGAGAGTCTAAAGTAAAAGAAATTTTATAACTTTACCGACCAAAAAAAATGGGGAACAAAATGAAGACAAAATCAATTCTTCAACTAATGATTGCAATAGTATTTATATCTTCAAATCTATGGAGTCAGACAGTAATGAATAAGGACATAAATCCTCCTAAAGCAGAAAAAATTCCGCAGGAATTAACAATTCATGATCACACAAGAATAGATAACTATTTTTGGATGAACCAAAGAGATGACCCGAAAGTAGTTGAAT
>CAYLVF010000334.1:2288-3459 GCA_964387045.1 uncultured Melioribacter sp.
AACGAAATTATTGGAAGAATAAAACAAGATGATCAATCCGTCCCTTATAAAAAGAATGGCTATTATTACTATACACGCTATGAAGAAGGAAAAGAGTATCCGATATATTGCAGAAAAAAAGGTTCACTTGATGCGGAAGAACAGGTAATGCTTAATGTTAATGAAATGGCAGAGGATTATGCATATTACTCGGTTGCCGGTTTAAGCGTGAGTCATGATAACCAATTACTTGCTTATGGTGTTGATACTCTCAGTAGAAGAAATTACGATATCTTTATAAAAAATTTAGAAACCGGTGAAGTTTTTGATCACAAAATAACAAAAACAACCGGAGGTTCGGTATGGGCAAATGATAACAAAACTCTTTTCTATACACGAAAAGATGAACATACCTTAAGAGCTTTCAAAATTTTCAAACACAAAATTGATGAAGCAGAAAAAAGTGATGTGGTTGTTTATCACGAAACGGATGAAGAGTTTTCAACATTTGTTTATAAAACAAAATCCGATAAATATATTGTAATTGGGTCAAGCCAAACAGTTTCCGATGAATACAGATTCCTTGATGCGGATAATCCAGACGGAGAATTCAAAGTAATTCAACCAAGAGAAAGAAATTTAGAATATAGAGTAGATCAATTTGGTGATGATTTTTACATAGTAACAAATCTTAATGCAAAAAATTTCAAAGTTGTAAAAACCCCTGTTGACAAAACAACAAAAGAAAACTGGGAAGATGTTATTCCTCATAGAGATGATGTACTTGTCGAAGGTATAGACATATTTAAGGATTATCTTGTCGTTCAAGAAAAATCAAATGCACTTGATAAAATCAGAGTAATTAACTGGAACGGCAACGAAGATTATTACATTGATTTTCAAGATGAAGTTTACACGGCAAGAGTTTCCAATAATCCCGATTATGATACGGACTTAGTAAGATTTTATTATACTTCACTTGTAACACCGGGTTCAACTTATGATTTTAATATGAACACAAAAGCAAGAGAACTTTTAAAACAAGAAGAAGTTCTCGGTGGTTATAATCCCGATGAATATATGACTAAAAGATTGTTTGCAACTGCCGATGACGGTACGTTAATCCCAATATCAATCGTTTATAAGAAAAGTTTTCCTATAAACGGTGATAATCCTTTATTGCTTTATGGAT
>CAYLVF010000335.1:0-3446 GCA_964387045.1 uncultured Melioribacter sp.
CCGATGGAATTGACGGCTGGCGTTTGGATGTTGCCGAAATGGTAAGCCATAATTTTTGGAGAACTTTCAGAAAATGGGTGCGAGATATTAATCCCGAAGCGTATCTAACCGGTGAAGTTTGGTGGGAAGATTGGCAGAACAATAAAATGTTTAATGCATCACCGTGGTTCGGGGATCAGTTTGATGCCGTTATGAATTACCGTTTCACACGCGCTGTTAAACATCTCGTTTTTCAAACGGAAGAAGTCGTTGGTCCGCAGGGATTCATTGATTCGATGAAAGCACAATATGCAGACTACCCTAAGGAAAACATTTATGTCCTGATGAATTTACTTGGCAGTCACGATACGGAAAGATTGGCATCACTAATCGTTAATCCGAATAATTGGTATGATCACTATGCCAGCGTTAAAGACAATCCAGATTTTGATGTGAGAAAACCGAATGCGGGAGAAAGAGCAAAGCAGAGATTAGCTGTCGGTATTAATATGACAATGCCCGGGGCTCCGCATATTTATTACGGTGATGAAGCCGGCATGTGGGGCGGCGATGATCCCGATGATAGAAAACCAATGGTTTGGTCTGAGTTTGAGTACGAAGATGAAACAACTCATCCTTTCGGTAAAGAAAGACCTGTCGATAAAGTTGAATTCGATCAAGAACTTTTTAATTGGTACAAGAATTTAATCGCGGTACGAAAAAACAATAAAGTACTTTCTTTAGGCGATATTGATTTCTTTGTAATCGATGAACAAGATGAAGTCTTCGGTTATATAAGAACACTTGATGATGAATCTGCTTGGATTGTTATAAACAATAATCCGAACTCATATTCACTCGATTATATGAACCCGGAATTATTCCCTATGGATAAAAATGTTACGGATTTGATTACAAAGGGAGATTACAAGTTTGATAACAGGAAATTAAAAGCAGAGTTACAGCCGTATCAAATTATGATTCTGAAATAATAATGCGGGGCTGTATCAAAAGAAAAGTTTTTTATAAAATTGGAACACTGATGCCCACGTCAAAAGAGTATGTTGCATAACTGTCATTCTGAATGGAGTGAAGCGGAATGAATGCCAAAGGCATCGCAATGCGAGAATCTCACCTTAAATAAATTGAGAATATCAGTAATATAAAAGTGAGATTCCTCACTCACCCAAAAACGGTTCGTTCGGAATGACAGTTTATTAGTTCTGCAACGCACTCAAAGGACGGGCAGGCGCAGATTTAAACTGATTTCCACAGATTATTTATTTGAAATTTACTTTTGATACAGCCCCTTGTCTTTTAGAATATTGCGTAGATAAACGGAGCTAATGCCGAACCTTGAGTAAGTACAATCAATCCGCCGAGTAATACTAAAAATAAAATTATCGGCAGAAGCCACCACTTCTTTCGTATCTTCAAAAACTGCCACAATTCGGAAATAATAGATAGCTTTCCCATGAATTTTCTCTTTATTAAAATTGTCGTTCAGTTAATTCTTTTGTGTATGTAATAGTCTCTCGTTGATGCCAATAGCTTTTTTTATTCTTGTCAATTCTTTTATCAAGAAAATCTTTTCTAAAGATTTTTGCTATCATCCCTACCAAAGTTACAATTATATAAAATAGAATTGAAAGAATAATCCGTGTCATAATAAAACCGAGAACTACTGCAAATGCCATCCATATTTTATGAACCGGGAATAACACTTTAGGTAATAGAATTCCGAAGAAAATCAACACTGAACCGGATATACTAAGTACCGAAAATACTGTTTCGTTATTCCATACGAAAAGAAACAAAAGACTTATTAATATCAGCACTATCCCAACAGTAACGCCAAATTTTCTTAATTCTCTCTTATCGCTTTTAATATTTTTGATTTCTTCAATTATCATATTAATCCAAGCCAAATTCTTCGCGCCAGTTTTTATCTTCTTTAAATTCCGGCTGTTCTATTTTATTTAAAATATAATTCCCTAGTACAAGATAATCCATTTCGGTGCGCATAAAACAAGTATACGCTTCTTCGGGTTTACATACAATCGGTTCGCCTCTAACATTAAACGAAGTGTTTATTATAACTCCGCACCCGTATTTTTTATCAAACTCGGAAATCAATTTGTGATAGAGTGGATTTGTTTCTTTGTTAACCGATTGAATTCGTGCGGAATAATCAATGTGTGTAATTGCAGGTAAATCCGATCTTACTATATTCAACTTATCAATACCAAACAATTTATTTTCTTCATCGGTCATTCTTTTTTGGCGTTCTTTTTTTACATCTGCGACAAGCAGCATATAGGGACTCGGTCTATCTATTTCAAAATATTCCGAAATTTTTTCTTCTATAACCGAAGGAGCAAACGGTCTGAAACTTTCTCTGTATTTAATTTTCAAATTCATAATCGACTGCATTTTTTTAGATCTTGCATCTCCAATTATTGAACGGTTACCAAGTGCCCTTGGACCAAATTCCATTCTCCCTTGAAACCAGCCGATTACATTTTCTTGTGCAATTAAATCCGCTGTTAATGAAATTAGTTCATCATCAGGAAGTTTTTTATAAGGAATATTTTTGTTTCGTAAAAATTTTTCTACATAGTGATTATCATATTCCGGACCGAGATAAGAACCTTTTTGAAAATCATCTTTGTTATCTGCGCTGCGATCATTGTTCAAGTATTGATACCAAGTAAACAAAGCAGCACCCAATGCACCGCCGGCATCTCCTGCCGCGGGTTGAATCCATATATCTTTGAAAATATTCTCACGTAAAACTTTACCGTTTGCAACACAGTTAAGTGCAACACCTCCCGCTAATACCAAGTATTCCATGCCTGTTTCTTTCTTAATATGTCTCGCAAGTCTTAACATTACTTCATCGGTAACATCTTGAACGGAACGTGCTAAATCCATATCCATCTGTGTAAGTTTACTTTCGGGTTTGCGGGGTTCTCTTCCGAATAATTTATTAAACTTACTATTGGTCATTGTCAATCCGGCGGCAAAATTGAAGTACTCCATATTCAGCTTAAATGAGCCGTCTTCTTTTAAGTCCATCAATTCATTTAGAATTGTATCGACGTATTTCGGTTCACCGTAAGGAGCTAAACCCATTACCTTATACTCACCGGAGTTAACTTTGAAACCTGTATAATAAGTAAATGCAGAGTAGAGAAGACCGATTGAATGCGGGAATTTTATATCGGCAAGAATAGTCAATTTATTATCCCTTCCGGTTCCATAACTTGTAGTGGTCCATTCACCAACACCATCAATAGTTAAGAATGCTGCTTCTTGAAACGGCGAAGCAAAGAAAGCGGAAGCAGCGTGTGATTCGTGATGTTCAGGAAATAAAACTTTTCCTTCAAATCCAACCTCATTTTTAATCAACTCTTTCATCCATAACTTTTCTTTTATCCAAAGCGGCATTGCTTTTATAAATGATT
>CAYLVF010000336.1:0-3192 GCA_964387045.1 uncultured Melioribacter sp.
AACTCCGGAATTGCCGATAAGCTGATGTAATTTTCTGTATTCACCGGTTTCATCAAAAACTTCACGGAAGTTCATGAAGACGTTATACTTAAATGCACCGAGTTCAACTCGCCATCCGGTATAAACAATATCCTGTCCCGATCTTATATATTCCAAATTGTTAACAACATCTCTAAATATATAATAGTAATTTGCTTCCGGTTTTACTTCTAATGCCTGATATATTTTTATTGTTTGAAGTTCTTTGCTACCGTTACGGGCAGTAAGTTTTGGTGCGGATTCATAAATAGTTCCGGAGGCATTTTCAAATTTATTATTGAACAAAACAAGTGCTTTTTCATTTTCGAATGAATTAACAAATGCATAAACATTTTCGTTAACTCCTCCGTGATCTTTATTTAAATCAAATATCCAAAAGTTTACTACTTCACTGAATATATATCGTTTACGCATTACAGGAAAAATTTCTCTTTGATGTCTATCTATCAACCATTGGTTCGGAATTTCGTTGTAATAAGCCCGTTTATATTCCATACCATATTTTTCGGTAAATCCTTCAACTTGTCCATGACCGAACATCGGCAGTCCGGGAAGAGTAATCATCATCGTCAACACACCGAAATATTTATCATCGGTACCAAATTGTTTAATTGCAGTTTCTTCATCGGGATTGCTCATAAAGTTTACATATCGTTTTAGTATTTCTGGCTCGAATTCAAGAGTGTTTGTAATAAGATCGCGGTACTTATCATTTTCTTCTTTCATCATCATATTCATAAAAGCAGAGTTATAAACACGGTGCATTCCCAAAGAACGCACAAAATATCCTTCCATCAACCAAAAAGCTTCGGCAAGTAATAAAGTTTCCGGCATTTCTTTGTTGAAACGATCAACAACTTCTCGCCAAAATTCTTGAGGGAAATGTTGATCAAATTCATTACGTGTCATTGAGTAATCGGAACGAGATGGAATATCTCCGCCTGTTCCGGGCTGCGGAAACCATAATCGTTGAAAATGTTTTTTAGTCAATGTCATTGCCGCATCAAAGCGAATGATTGAAAACTTACGTGCCACATCAAATATTTTTTGAATAACTGCTTCGCGAACTTCCTTATTAAGCATATTTAATTGGGCGGTATCGTTCCAAGGCATACTAGTGCCGTCATTGCCGTGATAAAGATAAGAAACCTTACCATTACGCTTATCAATCCTTTGAAACACAACAGACGCATCACGACGTTCATAGTAACCATCTTCAATTCTTACTTGGTAATCCGGATCTTCGGAAAGATTTGGTCCATTAAAAGTATAGTTTGGAAAAGGCGGATGATCAGCCTGGATAAAATAGTCAGGTCTATGCTTTACCCAATCGCTAACAATTCCAGTGTGATTGGGAACCATATCGCTTGCTAATCTAAGTCCTCTTGCTTTAGCACGTTCATTTAAATTGTTGTATGCTTCATCGCCACCAAGATCATAAGCTATATGGTAATCATATAATGAATATGCCGAAGCAACGGCATCAATATTTCCCATGATGTGTTTTATCTTTTTAGAAGCGGGACTTCTTTCCCAGATTCCGATTAACCAAAGTCCGTTAAAATTCCAACGCGCTAATTGATCAAGTTCTTCATCCGGAACTTGATCTAATCTTTTTATTTCTCTTTGATATTTTTTCGATAATTGATCGAGCCAAACAAATGCATTCTTTGCCATTAAAATTACATTCGGCATCCAATGAACATCTTTTGTGAAGTTTTCCGGTTCTTCATAAAAATCATCCACATCCTTTGCGTATTGATACATTGATTTACCGAGCATTAGGAAATCAGAATCGGCCATACCGCCTTTATATTTTGGAACAACAGTAGGGGCACCACCTCCCCCGCCTCCGAAACTTTCAAAGCGAATATCTTCTTTCATCAAATCTTTGCTTGATAATACTTTATTTGTAAACTTATCTTTTAAAATTATCTCCCATTTCTTAATGACAAAATCGAGTTGTCCTTCGAGATTTTCCGGACTTAAATCGATCGGAGTTTTTAACAGAGTGAATATATCTTGATTATCCGGTCCGAAGGGTTTTTCATTTTTGAAAAATTCGTCGAGCCGAAAAATTGCTTTGTCAAACAATTTTTTGTTGGTGAAATATGTTGTATCAAAAAGTTCTTTTAGTTTTTTGTTGGCTGGATTGTAATCCGAAAAATACAACAAGAACATTTCTTCTAAAGCTATTTCAGCATTCGGTCTATCTTCAGTAAAATTATTCAGATAATCATAAACACTAATTGTACCTTTGTAAACATCAATCGGCGGGAAGAGTGACACGAATTCAGATAATATTTTATTTATGTTTTCTTCACCAAGTGTTTTATTTAGCTGAGCAATTGCTTTGTTGAATACTTTCGGGTTAACGGTTACTTCGTATTCTCTTAAAATGAAGTGATAAATCTCATCGAGCAGACCCATTGCATTTAAATAACCCGGAGTAATTTTTTCTTCGTCTTTTCTCTTAGAATTAATTCTTTGTACAACTTTTCTTACATCAGAAAAGTTTGCTAAGATTACGTTTCCGTTAATTGTAAAAAGTGTTTCTTCAATCTCATATTTTTTACGAATTTCTTTTGCGATATGGAATTCATAAACTGCTGATTTCAAAAAGCATAATTTGTCTTGACCATATTTTTCAATTAAAATCTGCATTGTAATCTCTCCGGTTAAGAGTCTCTGTTTTAACAACTTAATATAGTTAAATAACAGAATTAATTGAATTAGTCAAATATCTGATCCGAGCAAACATTTGAAACAGTTTTTGGAGTGTCTATGGTTCTTTCTCATATAAGTGAGAAATTTAAGGGAGAAATATCAATGCCCATTACACAAGAAACGATTTACCGGATTAACTTTACTATTTATTCACAAATTGAATTTAGCTCGTTATTAAAGTATATTTTTTGTTTGAATTTTTGCTAAGCGATATGTCAGCAACTCCATTAATGACTCAATATTATAAAATCAAAGAGAAGAATCCCGATACAATTCTTCTTTTTCGTGTAGGGGATTTCTTCGAAACTTTTGAAGAGGATGCTAAAACTACATCAAAAGTATTGGGTATAACTTTGACTAAAAGAGCAAACGGAGCTGCCGGTGAAGTACCTCTTGCCGGTTTCCCCCATCATGCAATTGATACTT
>CAYLVF010000336.1:3202-3437 GCA_964387045.1 uncultured Melioribacter sp.
CATGCTAAAGGTATTGTTAAACGTGATGTAGTCGAAGTAGTTACTCCCGGAGTCGCACTTTCTGATAAATTACTAGATCACAAGAAAAATAATTATTTACTATCAATTTATTTGATAAGTGATATTGCCGGACTTTCGTTCTGTGATATTTCTACAGGCGAGTTTTTTGCTTATGAAGTACATCAAAATGAACTTATTAATCAATTCGGCTTAATTAATCCTTCCGAAATTCTCA
>CAYLVF010000337.1:0-3437 GCA_964387045.1 uncultured Melioribacter sp.
TATGCGTATGCCAGGTCAAGCGATAAAACTTTATTAGGCATTATTCCCAAACCGGCTGTAATATATTTTCTATTAAACTCACTTGGATCATTTTTAAATGCAGAAGGCTGCATTATAAAACCACCGCGAATAGAAATAAACGGTTCAGGTAATCTATACTCAAACCCAAAATTATAATTTATAACTTCTTTGAAAGCATCTTTTATATCTCTGTTATTTGAACTAACCAGTCCTTGATCCAACCCGTCGCCGAATTTCATTTGTGTATAATCAATAAAAGTAGCCTCTGCTGATAGAGTTAAATCAGCTAATTCATAGGCAAATGCGCCGGTGAATTCATAAGGAGAAGTAATATCATACTCAACTATATTTCTTATCGGATCAATTTCAACAATGGTACCATCGCCAAACTCGCTCGTTGCCTCGACAAAATAATTTTCCTTTATGGTATACTTCGTTGGAAATTTCACAGTTGCACCAATTTTCATAAAGTTCGGCAGCTTGTAGAGGAACCCGATTTTGAAATCCCAACCGGAAATATCCCAATCGATTACATCATTAAGATAAAAAGTTTGGAAGTCGGCAGTAAATGCTTCTGATGGATCAGTACGAACCGATGCATCATAAATATTTTTTGTATCGTCTTCATAGTATCGTCTATCACTCTTATAATTACCAGAAATAATATTTAATGAAGCACCGAAGAAAACATCTTTTGCAACTTCAATTGCACCGGCAAGTGCCCAATTATTAATTTTCCCCTCTTCAATAATATCTCCGCTTTGGTTTAATTTACCATTTATAGGAGTTTGTGTTCCTGTTGTATCCGTTAAATAGAGTTCATAAGAAATATCGCCAAATCCAAGTAATGATTGAATCATCGAAGTGTTACCGCTATTAAATCCATTAAATTCCATAGCGGAATTAAAATTTTTGGATTGATTAAAACCAAACCCGAAAACTAAACTTCCCTGCACTGTCGGCATAGGAAGAACTAAACCGGCTTGACTTAAATTCGTTGTGCTGTTTGAAAAATTAGTTTTACTATCAAAAAACTCTGTACTATTTTCAAATGAGTTATATAAAAATGAACCGCTGAATTCTGCACGAGTTGCTGTACCTAATCCAGCCGGATTAAAAAATGAACCGCTGTAATCATAACTCAGGGCATTATATGCATTACCCATACCCAATGCTTTTGCATTGGCTCCTATACCGGGGAAGGATAAACGCAATGCATCATTTATATTTTGGGAATAATTTGTAGTTACAACAATCAATAAAAAAATAAATAAGTACATCGAGAATTTTTTCATATCAACTCCGCATTTATAGAATAACTATTTTCTCTCTCCCCTACTCGACGAGGAAGAACTGCCGCTTCTGCTTGAAGACGAACTAGTTCCGCTCGATCTTGACGATGAAGAACTGCTTGGTCTAGAATAACTTGAATTATTACTACTACTTGAAGAAGGACGAGAATATGTACTTCTACTTGGCGAACTAGAGCGTTGTGTTGTAGTAGATGAATTTCTACTGTTGCTACTCTTAGGCGGTGTATAGCTTCTGCTTGGTGAAGAGTAACTTTTTCGTTCAGGAGTTTTTGTTTTTTGTGGTGCAACTGAACGTGATGAACTATTATCAGTCTTTGGCGTTGTTGAGCGTGTTGATGGTTGCGGTGTACTTGGAGTAGAGCGATTACCATCAACCTGATATCTTCTCGCATCTTTACTTTCAACTTCACCGACTTTTCTACCGGTTTGCGGGACAACTTTTCTGTTTGTATCTGTAGTTCTGCCGGTAGCAGGTGTTTGAGTTCTTGGGGTATCAACACTTCTTCCGGTCCTTGGGTCTTGTCTTGTTGTACCACTTTCATCAGTATTTCTTGAAAAAGAAGTTACAGTTCCTCGTTCCTTTTCATTAGTCCTTCCCGTTTGTACAGTTCTGCCATCACCGGTTCCACCATCTCTTGTACTACCGGGTGTAATTGTACCACGACCGTCATCTATACCTCTTCCTCTTCCGCTGTTGCGTAAACTAGTGTATCGATTTGATCTATCTTTGAAATTTGTGTAAGGATAATATCCTCCATAATAATGATAGGGTGAATGATAAAATGAATAGCCCCACCATCCGGCATAAGCAAGAGGATAGAACCAAGGATCTGGGAAGAAAATGTATGTTGGATAATAATATCCCCATCTATAATAATCATAGTAGGAAAATCCAAAATAGAAATAAGATGAAGGATAATAAGTACTGAAGTATCTTCTGTATGCCGGTCTATAAAACGGATCGTAGTAATTATCTATGATGACAACATCGGGGTCTGAGTAATAATATTCTCCGTCTTCGTATGCATATGATTCATCGTAATAAGTAGTTGAATCATATTCGTCGTAGTATTCTGTTGTTTCAGACTTATCAACTTGTGCATAACCTCTATCATGATCTCTCATTGCAACTTGTGTGTAACAACCTGAAAGAAAGATAGAAGATGCAAATAGAATCAAGCTTGTCTTAAGTAAAAATTTCATCTCACACCTCTTGTATTTAATTAACTTCATTTACTATAAGTAAGTTTACAATAATTATGCCGATAAAATGAGGTAAAAAACGGGAATATTATACGAATTGATTTGTGTTTGTATAAGATATTGCACGTTTATGTACAATATTTTATACACCTTTTAACTGCTAAAGTTCGCAATTAGTCAGAATTATTTAGAAGATGGATTTTATGAATTCTACAAAAAGTGCTCTATCGGCTTTATTACTTGTGATCTTCTTATTAGCTATTAAATCTCTCAGATCAAGTCCTATAGTAAAACCTTCTCCAACCGACCAACGAACTCCAATATTCATATATCCTGCCCCATCACCATAAGCCTTAATTGTATTATCATTAATTGCAAAATTATACTCCCCAACGAATGAAATTTTGGGCCCGATTGTTTTTTCAAACCCTACACCGAGATTTAAGTCTTTGTCATCATCATCGCGTTCTAATGAATAATTTATGATTCCGTGCAAACTAAGGTAACCGAGAAATTCAAAATTCTTAGCAACCGCTAGATAAAACCCGGGAGATTTTATTTCAAATCTGTTGAGTTCTTCATCATACAATCCTTTCCCTTGCGAATCAAATCCTAAAGTGAAAGCCGGCATACCTTCAGTCTCGTCAATTAAACGGGCACGAACATTAACACCGGGTAATTTGTACCAATCGACTTTACCTGTACCAATGATATTAGCACCGCCGTAAGAAATACCAAAACTAAAATTATCAAAAACACCTACTTCAATTTTTGATATCACAACACCGAATGGCAAAACATCTGCACTCACACCAACAAAACCTTTTTCAAGAATACCGGCTGAGGGAAGATCTATTAAAGAACGGTATTCATATTTTGCATCGGTACCGGCAGTACCTT
>CAYLVF010000338.1:0-3411 GCA_964387045.1 uncultured Melioribacter sp.
AGTAGATTTATATTTAGGCAACAAGCTTTCAAAGATTTTGATCTTTGAGTTTGTGTTCCAGCCCAGTGTCTCCCCCCAACACTGGGCTTTTAATTTTAACAGGGATATTTTATGGCAAAACAAGTTCGAAAACAATCACGTTCAAAAAAGTTACAAAAAGAATCCCCATTCAAGAATTACTGGGATAGCATCAATTATATTTTATTAGCTTCCGGCATTCTGGTTTTAGTAATTGGTTTTTATTTGATGAGTTTTGGTCCATGGGATAACCCTGTTTCGTTATCATTTTCTCCGTTAGTTTTGCTAATTGCTTATTTGATTATTTTCCCGCTTTCAATCCTATATAAGAAAAAGAAAAAAGGAACTGACGAGAATGTTCCTGGCAAAAATTAAGGGTAATCTGGTTTCCACTCAAAAGAATGAACACTTAAGAGGACACAAACTTTTAATTGTACAAGCAATTGATATTGATGGAAATTTTATAGGAACTCAGGAACACATTGCGCTTGATTTAATTGATGCAGGTATTGGTGATATTGTTTTGGTTGCCCGCGAAGGAGACGCAGTTCAACAAATTTTGGGGCACAATAAAGCCCCCGTTAATACGATGATTATTGCTATTGTAGATGATATTGACGTGGTCGAAAACCTTCAACAATAACTTTTATAATTACATTGGATCAAAAAAATCTCATTGCATTAAGTTTACTTTCTACGATTAGTGGACTCGGTCCTTCAAAAATTCTAAACCTTATTTCAAAATGCGGTTCTCCGTCAGATGTCTTAGAAACTTCCTACCAAAAACTTTGTCATATTGATTTAATTAATGATAAGATTGCAAAGCGCATTCAATCAACTGCAAAAACTTTTTCTTTATATGAAGAAACATTTGCAAAAGAACTAGAAGAGCTTGATAAGAAAAACTTTGCAATTATAACTTACTTTGATGAAGAGTATCCGAAAATTTTACGCAATATTTATTTCCCTCCAATCTTACTATATGTGTGGGGTGAAATTTCCACGCTGAAAGAAAATAACTTAGCTGTTGTTGGTACAAGACGACCAACAACTTACGGTAAAAGGATTACCGAAAAAATCACATCGGATTTAGCTGCAAATAATATTTGTATTGTAAGTGGCTTGGCTCGTGGTATCGATTCAATTGCTCATAGAACAGCATTGCAAAGTGGGGGCAAAACAATAGCTGTGATTGGCTCAGGTTTGGATAGAATATATCCACCTGAGAATAAAGATTTGGCAAAAGCAATTTCCAAAAATGGTATTGTTGTTAGTGAGTTTCCATTGGGATCAAAACCAGATGCTCAGAATTTTCCGAGAAGAAATAGAATCATTTCAGGTTTATCGCTCGGTTCAATTATTATTGAAACAAACATTAACGGCGGGGCAATGCAAACTGCCGAGTATGCTTTGGATCAGAACAGAGAAGTTTTTGCTGTTCCAGGCAATTTAGAAAGTCCACAAAGTGAAGGGACTAATATTCTTATTCAACGAGGGACTGCCAAACTAATTAAAAATGCAGAGGATGTTCTTGTTGAATTAAATTTAAAACTAAAACCGATTGAAGGAAAGAATATTCCGAAACAAGTTGCTGATTTGAACATGTTTGAACAAAAAATTCTTGATGTATTAAACAGCGAGCCGATTCAAATTGATATCTTATCAGAAAAGCTTAATTCTTCTACTTCAGATTGTTTAGTAAATTTACTTTCGCTGGAATTTAAAGGATTGGTTAAACAACTTCCCGGTAAACAATTCATAAAAATGTAATTAGTATTTCTTTCTATCCTTCCAAAGAAATTTTAAGAACTCTTTAATCCCCTTTTCTTTTCCCATTTCGGACGGTAAGTAGTATTGTTTATCTGAGAGTTCTTTTGGCAAATAATCTTCCGGTACGAAGTGATTATTGAAATCATGAGGATATTTATAACCTTTTGAGTAGCCGATTGTTTTCATAAAATTAGTAGGGGCATTTCTTAAATGAAGAGGAACGGGATAAAGTTTTTCATTTCTTACTTCATTTAATGCTTTGTCTATTGCAAGATATGAAGCATTACTTTTAGGTGATGAAGCTAGATATGTTGCACATTGAGCAAGAATAATTCTTCCTTCCGGCATACCTATTTTATCTATTGCACTAAAAGCTGCTTCTGCAAGTACGAGAGCATTTGGAGATGCATTACCTATATCCTCAGATGCAAAGATTATCATTCTTCTTGCAATGAACAGCGGGTCTTCTCCCCCTTCAATCATTCTAGCCATCCAATACACTGCTGCATCAGGGTCGCTTCCGCGCAAACTTTTTATGAAAGCAGAAATAACATTATAATGCTCCTCGCCGGCTTTATCATAGATAATATTTTTTTGTTGAATGATATTTTCAATTACTTCTTTGTTGAGGTTGATTTCGTCATTATTAGAATTTGTTACTGCTAGCTCTAGAATGTTTAGAAGAGTTCGAGCATCTCCACCCGAAATGTAAATCAGATATTCTTTATCAATCGATTTAATATTTTTTTGCTTAATAAGTTCATCGTTTAGTAGTGCGAAATTTAGAATATTTGTTAAATCAATAAGAGTAAGTTCATTCAAAATATAGGTTCTTGTTCTAGACCGAAGTGCAGGTATTACTTCAAATGAGGGATTTTCTGTTGTTGCACCAATTAAAATAAGTTCACCAGATTCAACCGATGATAATAGTGCATCCTGTTGTGCTTTATTAAAACGATGAATTTCATCAATGAATAAAATTGTTCTTTTATTGTACAACAAATTTTCTCTTGCTGTATCAATAATTCTTCTTACGTCTTTAACTCCGGACGAAACAGCATTCAACTGAAAGAAATCCGATTGTGTGGAAATTGCAATTATTTTCGCAAGCGTAGTTTTACCTGTTCCGGGAGGTCCCCATAAGATGAATGAAGAAATAGAGTCGTTCTCAATCATTTTCCGGATTGGTTTACCTTCACCAACTAAATGTTCTTGTCCAAAAAATTGATCTAAATTATGCGGTCTAATTCTATCTGCTAAAGGGGCTTGAGGATTTATTTTATTGTTGAGTGCCATCATTTTTAATTTTTACATCCAACCCTTTTTCAAGTGGACGTTTCATATTGTATTTTTCTCTTGCTGTTTTCTCTAGTTTAAAACGTTCTGTTTTTAGCGAATCCAATTCTGCTTCAATTTTATTTATTCTTTGTTCGGATTTTTTTATTTCGTTATCAAGGCTTTCAACTCTGCCTTTTACTTCTAAATATTTCAGTATTCCTTTTTCATTAATAAATAAAAAGAATAGAATTATTAGAACAGAAAAAAGATAAATTATTCCCAACAGCTTTGATTTTAGATTAGTCTTAACCTTTGTCATTTATTTCATAGTTAATAATTTTATCA
>CAYLVF010000339.1:0-3380 GCA_964387045.1 uncultured Melioribacter sp.
TTATTATACTAAATCTTCGTCGAAGTAAATATATAAAAACAGGTGCACCTAAAAGTGCGGTAATTGCACCTACGGGAATTTCAGCAGGAGAAATTAGTGTTCTTGCAATAATATCTGCAATGATTAAATAACTTGCGCCGAGCAGAAATGAAGCCGGTACAACAATTCTATTATCGACACCAACAACTAAGCGAACAATGTGCGGAACAAGTAAACCGACAAAACCAATAATTCCACTTACGGAAACAACGGCTCCAACAATCAAACTTGAAACGAGATAAGAAAAATTCTTTACAAAACCGGCATTTATGCCAAGCTGTTTTGCAGTGGATGATCCGAGCGTGAGTACATTAAATTTTTGTGAAAAGAAAAATAAAAACAGCGAACCAATCAAAACAATCGGCAGAACGATTAAAACATTTTCCATACCGGAGAAACTTAAATTTCCTATCAACCAAAAAACAGCGGTACGGACCGAATCTTCCATTACCGTTAACATCAATAAAATCAGAGCAGAGAAAAAAGCACCTATCATTACCCCGGTTAACAGCAAAACATTCGGTTCAAGTTCACCGAAACGTTGTCCCAAATAAAAAACTAAAAAAACAACTATCACAGCACCGGCAAAAGCAAACAACTGCGTATAAAAAAAAGTTAAACCGAGTAAAAAAGAGAGAATAGCTCCGAAAGTACCGCCGCTCGAAATTCCTAAAATGTATGGCTCAGCAAGAGGATTCATTAATAACGCTTGAAATACTGCACCGGCAATTGAAAGTCCGCCTCCTACAGCAATTGCAAGCAAAACTCTCGGTAATCTTATATCATAAATAATTCGAGCAATTGAATCATCAACTTCACCGTTCGTAAAAAGCGCAAACAGTTGTTTGATTGAAATATCTACGGAACCGATTGATATTCCCGCCGCAATTGAAACTGCGAGAAGGATAAATAGAGAAGTGATAACTATGAAAAGTCTGGCAGGAGTTAATTGTTTATCTGCTGCCATAGGTAATCCAATAATTTGGGGATTCCTTTACCGGAAACCGAAGAAATAAAAAACACCTTTTTATCTGCATCGGTGAACTTCAAGTTATTGAGTTCTTTTATTTCTTCATCACCAAGTAAATCACATTTTGAGATTGCAACTATTTTTTGTTTGCCGCTTAATATATCGGAAAACTCATTCAATTCATTCAGCAGAATTTTGTATTCCTTTAGGTAATCTTCGGAAGCTATATCAATTAATATCAATAAAATTTTCGTACGTTCGATATGCTTAAGAAATTTATGTCCAAGTCCTTTCCCTTCGTGTGCTCCTTCAATTATACCGGGTATATCGGCAACAACAAATGTGTTGAAATCTTTATACTTAACAATCCCTAAATTTGGTTCGAGAGTTGTGAAGGGATAATCAGCAATTTTTGGTCTTGCCGCTGAAACAGCAGAAATCAAAGTTGACTTACCTGCATTAGGGAAACCGACTAAACCAACATCAGCAATAAGTTTTAATTCCAGTTTAACAAATTTTTCTTCACCGGGTCTACCGGGTTCAGCTTTGCGAGGAGCTTGGTTTGTCGGTGTTGCAAAATTGCTGTTCCCTTTTCCTCCTTTTCCACCTTTTGCAATAATTACCGATTCTTCATGCTCGGTTAAATCAGCAATAAGTGCATCGGTTTCAATATCTTTAATGATTGTTCCAACCGGTACTTTTATAATAATATCTTTTCCATTTTTACCATCTTTCAAAGCTGAGCCGCCTGGTTCACCGTCATCAGCAGTGTATTTTTTTTTGTAGGTGAAATCTAAAAGAGTATGAAGATTTCTATCGGCAATAAAAATAACATCGCCTCCTTTGCCACCGTTTCCGCCAGAAGGACCTCCTTTGGGAACAAACTTTTCTCTACGAAACGTAACTGCGCCGTCTCCTCCTTTACCGGATTTGATAAATATTTTAGCCGTATCAATAAACATTATATTTAACTCTGTTCGAAGTATTCTGAAATGATGTCTTTAAATGCCTGTGCTTCTTTAGAGGAAGGATTGACTTGATTAACTTCAAAAATTTCGTGCAAAGTTGCAAAAGCTTCCTGCCTGCTCGAAGAATCACAAATTCGTTCTATGGCATTTGCAAATTCTTCCATATCATAATCGAAAACTACTTCAATAATTTTTGTCATATTTCTATTTTCCAGAAGGTCGGAGATATCTATTCTTTTAGATCGATTAACCGATCCGAAATCTTTAATAAACTCATCTTCAGGTTCTTCACTCAATTTTTTATCACCAAACAGAGTTGGTTCCGGTGTTGTTTCTTTTTCCGAACTTTCTTCAATGAATTTTGATTCTTCCGAATCTTCTACTGTTAAATCACTTTTGGTTTCTTCAACACTCCCAATTTGATCATCTTCCGGTTCTTCAATTTCCGGAATATTTTCCTTTTTAATTTCGGGATGACTATAATCATCTTCTACAGACGAAGTAAATTCATATTCGACTTTGTCTTCAAATATTAATTCATCAACTTCTTCTTGCGGTTCTTCAAATTCTGGTTCTTCTTCAAGCTCGACTTTTATCTTCTCGTCGATATCAGTGTCTTCCAATTCTTCATGTGTATCAACAAATTCTTCTTCCTCTAATTCTTCAACCGATTCGGGTTCTTCTTCAAAGAATTCATCAATTAGATCTTGAGATTGTTCCTTTTCAAGCTCAACATTTAGCTCAGTATCTTCGGTATCTTCTCCGGTTAGTATAAATTCAGGCAATTCGTCCTTTTGCTCTATATGATATTCGTCTTCACTAATTTCAGAAAACTCTTCAATTACCTTTTGTTCTTTGATTATCGTTTCTTCTCCCTGCTCTGTTTCCGCAACTTCTTTTTCTTTATTAGCTCTAAGTTTAATTTCAACATCTTCGGATTCATCTACTTCTACTTTGGATTCTTCAGCCGGTTTTTGGTGAGTAAGATCTACTTTCTGCTCTTCCGGTTCGACAGGTTTTTCTTCAATAATTTTTACTTTTTCGGTTTTTGGCGGAACATCAAAATACTCGGTTCTTTCTATAGGAATATTAAGTAATATATTCCGCAAATCATTAACATCTACTTTTGATTTGGTTTCATTACCAAGTCTATTCTGAAGGACTTCTAAATGCGATGTTAATTTTTTCTCCTGTAGAAAAACGACAATTGCTTGAACCGGGATATTCTTTTGATTCATCGAGCCAATATTAAAAAACGAAGCCATAGATTTTATTGCATAATCAATTATATCGTTTCCGTATGTATCAAGACTTACTTGGTCAAGTTTTATTAGCAGCTCGCTAAATTCTTCCTTATCGAGAGTAATTAATTTTTTCTTTTCAAAATAACGTCGAATCACCTT
>CAYLVF010000340.1:0-2091 GCA_964387045.1 uncultured Melioribacter sp.
GCACAACATTATTTTGTAATTCAATTGCATTACTGACTTCACCCGAATATTTTATCAAATATAATAATGGAGCGAAAGTTTCTTCTTGAACTATTTGATAATGATTTTCAACTTCGGCAATTGCCGGTTTTACATAACATCCGGATTCATATCCTCCGCCTTCTAAAACTTCACCACCAAAAATTATCTTGCCGCCTTCTTCTTTTACTTTTTTGATTGCATTTGTAAAATCTTCAACCGCGGCTTTATCAATGAGTGGACCGACATGATTCGAAGTATCCAATGATGTTCCAATCTTCAATGTAGCATATGCTTTTAGTAATGATTCTTTTACTTTATCATAGATTGATTCATGCATTATAATTCTGCGGGTCGATGTACATCTTTGTCCGGCGGTTCCAACGGCACCGAATACTATGGCGGGAATAGCAATTTTAAGATCAGCATTTGGAGTGAGAATAATTGCATTATTACCACCAAGTTCAAGTATTGTTCTGCCGAATCTTTTTGATACAACTTGTGCAGCATGTCTACCAACAGATGTAGATCCGGTAACGGAAATTAATGGAACTCTTTTGTCGTTCAACATTCTTTCACCGACTGTCTTTCCTCTACCAATTACAAGAGAAAATAATCCTTCAGGCAAATCGTTTTCTTTAATGACATCAGCAAGTATGTTTTGAACTGCAATCGAAGTTAACGGTACTTTCGATGATGGTTTCCAAATATTTGTATCTCCGCATACAGTTGCAATCATTGCGTTCCATGACCAAACCGCGACCGGGAAATTAAATGCGCTGATGGTTCCAACAATTCCAAGAGGATGATATTGGTCATACATTCTATGATTTGGTCTTTCGGATTGCATAGTAAATCCGTAAAGTTGACGAGATAGACCAACCGAAAAATCGCAAATGTCTATCATTTCTTGAACTTCGCCCAAACCCTCTTGAAGTGATTTACCCATTTCATAACTAACAAGTTTACCGAGCGGTTCTTTATACTTTCTTAATTGCAAACCGACTTGCCTGACAACCTCTCCCCTTTTGGGAGCCGGTATTTTTCTCCATTCTAGAAATGCTTCGTGAGCAATTTTTGCGACTTGCTCATAATCATCTTCAGTTGCTTGATATACTGTTGCAATATGTTTGCCGTCAACCGGTGAATTTACATCAATTTTATCACCTGACTTTTCACCGTACCACTTTAACCCTGTTGATGCTCCTAAATTTTCATTTTTAATTCCGAGTACTTTTAAGAAATCCATTTTACCTCCTTATCAAAATCATTTAAATGATGATTTGATCCCGGTTTGTTTCATTATTGATAATAAGTTTATTTTTTTCATTTTGTTTTCAATATCGATTTGAATATCGGCAAACAGCTTCAGAAAATATTCGTTAAAAGTTACGTTGATATTCTTCCCTCTTCCGCTTTTTTTATTTACGTCAAGATGAAAAGCTTTTCTATCTTCTATCGCGCAGTATATCTCTTGTAAATGTAAATCTTTGGGATGTTTGTTTAATAAAAATCCACCGCTTGTACCTTGAGTGCTTTTGACAATCCCGCTTTTAGTTAATAATGACATTAGACGTCTGAGCTTTGAAGCATTTGTTCCAATTTGTTCTGCAATGAGTACACTATTATGAGGAGTGGGATGTGTGGAAGCTAGATAACTTAAAGCCTTTACTGAAGTCGATAGTTTTGTTGATGCAGACATAAATTTCTTTATTTGTTACAGTAAGTGTAACATATTCGTGATTTAAAGGCAAGTAGGTTTTTATTTAGAGAGACTAAAGCTATAATGAAGCACCTACAGTGCTTTAGGCATTTCACATAACAATTTATATTACCATAATTATTCGGCTACGCCGAATTAAACCAATTATTAACAAAGTCCGTTAGCACTTTTATTATGGTAATATATTTGGAAGTAAAAAATATAAAGAGGTTGTCTCAAAAATAAAGTTTATTATAAAATTGGAACACTGATGCCGCAGATTTAAACTGATTTCCACAGATTTTTTATTTGATATTTACTTTTGATACAGCATCTTCATTATATTGTGTATAATTTTTGATTACTATAAA
>CAYLVF010000340.1:2101-3378 GCA_964387045.1 uncultured Melioribacter sp.
TATTCCGAATTGAAGTGTGTTGCTTTTGATGTGAATTCGAATTGGATAATGTCTTGAAATTTATTTTGGAAAATTAATCTTTTAGAAATAATACTGCCTTGATCAATAGAAAATTGAGTAAACTTAATTCCGTCTTTAGCAAATTGATCAACTTCATATTCAAGTTCGTTAGCATGTTTTGAGACCAAAATTTGCGAATAAATATTCAACACATCTTCTCTTCCCACCAGTGAATCCGGGGGAATAACTTTTCCCAAATTCAGAACGGAAGTCGTTGAATCGTCAAAAAAAATGTAACTTGGATTATAGACAAACTCTCCAATTATTCCCTTAGACCTTTCAACTCTTTTTGAAATTTCCGAACTTCTCAAATCCCAATTGTTTGGGGCGCGGAAAGTAATTCCAATGTTTATATCGATTGTTTTTTCGGTTAATTGGTTAATTTCAGTCGAGTAAAAAATCTTTTCGGGTGTTCTTTCATCTTCGCATGAAAGGAAAATGATTAAAATTAACGGCAGAATTAATATTTTTAAATAGCGTTTCAAGTTGGTCAACTCTTTGTTATATAATATACTAAATATTTTTTGATATTGACTTGCGTCAACTTAATTAATAAGTTGCAGGTAAACGATAAGTTATTTATGCCACATTATAAAGATTTTCATAAAATAACCGGATTCAAATCCCTCAAAAGTTACGTAGTTTCCCGCTTCGAACACGTATTTTAATACCCTTTTATATATCCCAATTTAGTTTCAATTACCGTAAGTAATAAAATCTTTCATAATGGGAGTTTACTATGAATAATGAAATTTTGAAAAAAAACGATTCCTTTGTAAGTGCTCAGGATGTACACAAAATAATTAGTCAAAATATGTTAGCCGATGGGATGAAATTAGTCCTCGATTTGGAAAATAGTCATGATATAAGAATTGTTGACGCTCTAACAGGAGATGAATATTTAGATATGTTTTCATTTTTTGCCTCTTCTCCGCTCGGTATGAATCATCCGAAAATGCACAATGATGAATTCATTTATAGAATTGGGAAAGCTGCTTTAACAAAGCCGTCGAATTCAGATGTCTACACAAGAGAAATGGCACACTTTGTTAAAACTTTCGGTGAAGTTGCAATGCCCGAACATTTCAAACATCTCTTCTTGATATCCGGGGGTTCACTTGCGGTTGAAAATGCTCTCAAAACCGCATTCGATTGGAAGGTGAGAAAGAATTTTCAAAAAGGTTATAAAGAAGAAAAAGGTCATCAAGTAATTCATT
>CAYLVF010000341.1:0-3356 GCA_964387045.1 uncultured Melioribacter sp.
AAGAACTAACCCACGCGGCAAATGAATTAAACTTGGAAGTACTGCTCGAACTTCATTCAAAAGAAGAAATGCATAAGATCGATGTTAACATTCATAAAATCATCGGTATCAATAACCGTGATTTAAAAACATTTAAAGTTGACATCAATAATTCGATTAACATCTCTAAACTTCTGCCAAACGAGATTAGCCTTGTTGCTGAAAGCGGCTTTAGTGATCAAACTAATATTGACAAAGTGAAAAAAGAAAAGATAGATGCATTGTTAGTCGGCGAACATTTTATGCGTGCAAGAAATATTTCCGATGAAGTAAAACAATTTAAGGAATGGTGCAGTCGTGAAAGTTAAAGTATGCGGAATAACAAATTTCGAAGATGCAAAACTATGCGTTGACTGCGGTATAGATGCATTAGGATTTATCTTTTATAAAAAAAGTAAAAGATACATCGAACCGGAGAATGCAAAAGAGATAATTGACAAACTCCCCATCTTTGTATTTAAAGTCGGTGTATTTGTGAATGAAGAGGTTGAAAGAGTAAATCAAATCGCAAATGAATTAAAACTTAATGCCGTTCAGCTTCACGGTGATGAAGATTTGGACTATTGCCATAAAATAAATTATCCGGTTATAAAAGCAATACGAGTTGATGAAGATTTTAACCACAATCTTGAAAAGTATTCAAACTATACAATTTTACTCGACTCAAAAGATGAAAAAGAATACGGCGGAACGGGACAAAGATTTAATTGGGATGTAATTCCAGATGAATATAAGAGTAAAATAATTTTAGCTGGTGGAGTTTCGGAAAATAACATTGAAGAAATTTATAATAAAATTAAACCACAAGCAGTTGATCTTTCCTCGTCACTAGAAAAGGAACCAGGAATTAAAGATCACGAAAAAGTACAATCATTTATCAGAAAGTTTAATAAACTAAGGAACCAGTAATGTTAATTGTAATGGACTTAAATTCACCGCGCGAGGATATCGAAAAAGTGAAATCAAAAATATCATCATTGAGTTGTGCACCTCACGAAATTCCGGGTGCGACAAAACTTGCAATTGGTATCACCGGTCCAACCAGCAAATTAAAAAAAGAGGATTTTCAATTGATGCCTTCAGTTGAAGATGTGGTTAGAGTAACAAAAAAATATAAACTCGTCTCTCGTATGATGAAGAGCGAAGATACAATTATTGATTTCGGAGATAAATCGATCGGCGGGAATAAGCTGCAAATCATTGCCGGACCTTGCTCGGTTGAATCACGCGATCAAATTTTTGAGATCGCAGAAATACTTAAGAATATGGGTATCAACTTTTTACGTGCCGGAGCTTATAAACCTCGCTCAAGTCCGTATTCATTTCAAGGATTGAAAGAAGAAGGATTGAAATATCTCGAAGAAGTCAAAAAAGAATTCGACTTGAAAATTGTTACCGAACTTCTTAATCAACATACTGTTGAAGCTGTTGCAGAAGTTGCAGATGTGATTCAAATCGGTGCACGCAATATGCAGAATTTTACTTTGCTTGAAGAAGCCGGCAAAACTCAGAAACCTATTTTGCTCAAGCGCGGAATGTCTGCCACTGTTGAAGACCTACTTTTGAGCGCTGAGTATATCATCTCACAAAATAATTATAATATCATTTTATGTGAACGTGGTATCAGAACTTTTGAAACCGCAACACGTAACACACTCGATTTGAACGCAGTTCCGGTTCTCAAAAAAGAAAGTCACTTGCCCGTGTTTGTTGACCCTTCACACGGAGTCGGGATGTGGGATAAAATTTCGCCGATGGCTTTAGCTTCTATCGCTGCCGGTGCGGACGGACTAATGATTGAAGTACATCAACGCCCGGATGAGGCTTTATCAGATGGTTATCAATCACTCGACCCGAAAAGATTCAAAACATTACTAGAAAAAATAAAAGAACTCGCCCCGATAGTCGGGAAGGAGTTAGCGTAATGAATGAACAAAAAACTAAATATACTTTCCCGGACGAAAAAGGAAAGTACGGAATTTACGGCGGGAAGTTTGTTCCCGAAACTTTAATGACCGCTCTTTATGAATTGGAAAACACTTACAAAGAATTGCAAACGAACGAAGACTTTTTAACCGAACTTAGAGAAATTCAAAGAGATTACAACGGTCGACCCACTCCCCTTACCTACGCAAAAAGATTAACCGAACATTTCGGCAAAGGTAAAATTTATTTGAAGCGCGAAGACCTTTGTCACACCGGTGCGCATAAATTAAATAATGCAATCGGACAAATTCTTTTGGCAAAGAAGTTAGGCAAGAAAAGAATCATTGCCGAAACAGGAGCTGGACAGCACGGAGTTGCTACTGCTACTGTTTGTGCTAAGTTCGGATTGAAATGTATCGTTTATATGGGTGAAGTTGATGTTGAACGGCAAAGCTTGAATGTCTTTCGAATGAAACTGCTCGGTGCGGAAGTGCGAACAGTTACATCGGGCAGCAGAACTTTGAAAGATGCGACAAACGAAGCAATCAGAGATTGGGTAACTAACGTTGCAGATACACATTATATAATCGGCTCGGTAGTTGGACCGCATCCGTATCCGATGATTGTTCGTGATTTTCAATCGGTGATTGGTGAAGAAACAAAACAGCAGCTGCAAGAAAAAGAAAATAGATTACCAACTCACATTCTCGCTTGCGTCGGCGGCGGTTCAAATGCAATTGGAATTTTTTATCCATTTCTTAACGATGAATCGGTTAAGCTAATCGGTGTTGAAGCAGAAGGTTACGGAATTGATTCAGGCAAACATTGTGCAACGTTAACCGTTGGCACGCAAGGAATTTTTCAAGGGATGCAGACATATCTTCTACACGATGAAAACGGGCAAATATCTGAAGTTCATTCAATTTCAGCCGGCCTCGATTATCCCGGTGTCGGTCCCGAACATGCATTGCTGAAAGATATAAAACGTGCAGGATATTATTCCATTACCGATGAAGAAGCTCTAGAAGGAATTAAGCTATTGACACAAACCGAAGGAATTCTTCCCGCTCTTGAAACCGCACACGCAGTTGCTTACTTGAATGAATTAATGCCGAAGACAAACAAAGATGATATTGTTGTAGTAAACATAAGCGGTAGGGGTGATAAAGATATCAACACAATTATTAATAATCTTGGTGATACAGTATGATACGCGAAACTATTGAAAAACTTAACGCGAATAATCAAAAAGCATTATCAATTTATTTAACTTCCGGATATCCGAAAGTTGATTCTTTTGTTGACTTGGTTTGCAAAGTTTACGATGCCGGAGCTGATTTGATTGAACTCGGAATTCCTTTCAGCGATCCACTTGCAGATGGACCGGTTAT
>CAYLVF010000342.1:0-3330 GCA_964387045.1 uncultured Melioribacter sp.
GCTCTTTTCAATACTTTTTGAATTGCATCTGCCGGTGCAGTCGTAAATTCGATTGGAGCTTTTGCAGCGGACGCTTGTGCAACAATTTCGGCAATTGGAGTTAGTCCGAGTTTCTTTGCTTTTTCATCCGACATAACAAGCAGGGCGGCAGCACCATCATTAATTTTCGATGCATTAGCTGCTGTTACAACCCCATCTTTTTCAAAAGCCGGTCGAAGAGTACTAATTTTATCAAATTTTACTTTACCGGGCTCTTCATCGGTGTCAATGACAACCTCCCCTTTTCTTCTTTTTAATGTTACCGGGATAATCTCATTTTTGAATATTCCATCCTTTTGGGCTTTCAAAGTTCTGTTATAGGATTCAACAGCGAAAGCATCTAACTCCTCTCTTGTAAACTTAAAATCGCGTGCACACGCTTCAGCACAACTTCCCATGTGGAAATTATTATAAACATCCCATAAACCATCGTACACCATTGAGTCAATTACTTCACCATGACCCATTCTAAATCCGGCTCGTGCTTTTGGTAAGAGGTATGGAGCCATGGTCATGTTTTCCATACCGCCGGCAACAATAATCTCAGTGTCACCTAATTGAATAGCTTGGTGAGCAAGCATAACTGCTTTCAATCCACTCCCGCACATTTTGTTAATTGTTAAACACTCTGTTGAATTTGGAAGACCGGCATAAATTGCAGCCTGTCGTGCAGGTGCCTGTCCTAATCCTGCTGGCAGAACATTTCCCATAATCACTTCATCAACTAATGAATAATCAATTTTAACATCATCAAGAACCGCTTTAATGACAAGGCTACCAAGTGTTGTTGCCGATGTTTCGGCAAATGCCCCTTGAAATGAACCGATCGCAGTTCTTTTAGCAGATACAATTACCACTTTTTTCATAACAATTTTCCGTGATTTTATTAAACATTATGATAGAAAAATATAAAAAGATGCTTTGAATAGAAAGAAGAAGAATGTAAAAGACATTACAAAATTAATTTTCGTCTATTTCAAAAGAAATGCAGCACTTAAGTTTTCCGCATGGACCACTAAGCTTAGATAGATTTGAATTCAGATTTTGATCACTTGCTAATTGTGTAGAGATACGTTTGAAATTACTTAAAAAAGATGAACAACAAAATTCACGACCACAAGTTCCTAATCCTCCGATATTTCTTGCCTCATCTCTAACACCAATTTGTCTAAGTTCAATTCGAGTTTTAAATTCCGCAGCAAGATCCTTAGCTAGTTCTCTAAAATCAACTCGCCCATCAGATGTATAGAAAAAGAATAACCGTTTTCTATCAAATTGAAAATGAATATGAACAAGTTTCATGCATAAATTATGTTTTTCAACAAGCTTTAAGAAGAACGGTTTAGCCGCCGATTCGTCAGCTATATTTTTATTGTATTTATGTAAATCATCTTGTGTAGCAGTCCTAACAACAGTAGGAAGTTTTTCACCAAATAATCTTAACTCAGCTCTCTTAATTTTAATCAGCTCAGAATTTTCTTTCACAATACCGATTTCAATATAATCATCGCTGCTTAAAATTATCCGTTCGCCAATTTCAGGTAGTTCCATTAAGTTATCACTCAACTCGGCGAAATGACAACCCAGCATGCCTTTACACTCCACTTCAAGAATTCTTCTGTTATCGATCGGTGTATCGATCAGGCAATCTGCACCGCATGAAAGACAACCACTTATTTTAGAGTGTTTAGGATGATGGATAGAATTATGAAGAATATCTTTATAGCGATGATTAAGTTCTTCTTCTATATGTTTAATATCTTCGTTAGTATAGGATTTACTTTGAAGGAAAGAGAAATCTATTTTGTACATCGAATTAGTTCCAAATTGATATTGAATTCAATCTTAAAATAAGATTTAGAATAATAACATTCAATAGGATGTTTTTATCCATTAATTGAATTAATTCGTCAATTTCGCGGCTTATTTGCTGAATTTGAGCATTAGGAAAATTTTTATTAAATCTTTCAAGAGTATCTGCAAACTCAAAAAAATAATAATTTTCGTTATTTATTCTATTTTTTTGGATGTCAACAAGCCAAATCTGAATTAAATTTAAAATCTCTTTTACTTTTGGGGGATCAAAATCATCAGTTGCATTTTTGAGTTCGATGTAAGCAGAATTAAACCATCCACCAAACGAAAACCGTAGTATCTGAATTGTAGAATTTAAGAGTGACTGCATATCATTTTCAACAAGTTCAACGGCTTTTTGAATTGACCCATTTGAGAACAGAGAAACTTTCAGAGCAACTTCATGTGCAACGGAAAAATTCTCCATCAATATTTTTTGTAGATACTCATTCGATAAATTATTGAATTTAATTTTCCAGCAACGGGATATTATTGTAGGCAGTAATCTTTCTTCATAAGGTGTTATTAAAATAAATATATCTCCCTCAGGAGGTTATTCAAGTGATTTCAAGAGTGCATTCTGCGAACTGTCATTCATTAAGTGTGCATCTTCAATTATAATAAAGCGATAACTTATATCGGAATAATCGAGACTTAAAAACTTTTTTATTTCTCTTATACTGCTAATCTTTATAGTGTTAGCACCCTCAATTTGAATTTTGTGAAAGTAGTTTGCTTTTTTCAATTCAAGTTGACTTCGTAACTCTTCAATTTGCTTATCAGTTAATTTCTCAGTAGGAGAATGGTTTGAATCCTCTCCTTTTCCGCGTGGTAATGAGAATATATATTTAACGAATGGTTCTTCAAAGTTGTGAATTTTTCTTTGATGTTCAGGTTTCGCATTCGCTTTAATAAGTTGAATTGAAGTAAAGAATTTGCCCACACCCGGCGGACCGGAGAACAAAAGTGCGTGGGGAATTCGTCTATTCTTTATTAATGCTTTGAGTTGGTTAACGGCATGTGGTTGCCCAATTATATTTTCAAGTTGGTCAACCATATTTATTGGGGTTAATTATAATCATCATCATCGGAATAAAAGAAATCTTCATCGGTCGGGTAATCCGGCCAAATATCTTCAATCGACTCATACGGCTCGTCGGTATCTTCCAATTCATTCAGATTTTCAACAACTTCTAAAGGAGCGCCAATACGCTCTGCATAGTCAATTAGCTCTTCCTTAGTAGCCGGCCATGGTGCGTCATCCAAATAGGAGGCTAATTCAACCGTCCATATCATAAAAGTATTACTCCCTTGATTGTATTTGTTATAAGATTATTATTTGGAGACAACTTCAAATAGATCAACATCGTCAAACATAAAGTTTGATGGATTTAAAGCTATTCCATTATGTTTAACTTCATAATGTAAGTGGGGACC
>CAYLVF010000343.1:0-3330 GCA_964387045.1 uncultured Melioribacter sp.
TTTGTGAAGTGCATTTTCAACTTCGTGAGTGATGTTAATATACTCTCTTCTTTTTTCTGTCTTGAACCAAAGATACTCTGTGTGAAATTTCATTTTGTTAACTCTTCTTGTTATTAAATTGAAGTCTGTTAAATAATGTTAATGCCTTTCCTAATTCTTGTTAACCTTCGGCTTAAGAGTCTTTTGTGTAACTTTTTAATAGATAAATTGCCGTCGGTTTCAACCGACGGAGAATGAAAACAAGAAAAGAAGTGAGGGCTTTAGCCCCATAAATAAAACTCAAATGGGACTAAAGTCCGTTTAGACAGTAATTATTTTCTCCGTCCACTGAAGTGGACGGCAATTTTCGTTTTAATATTGCATCAATTATTTGAAAACTTCAACAAGAACGATTTTATAAATTCATTTAACTCACCGTCCATTACACCTTGTGTATCCGATGTTTCATAATTTGTACGATGATCTTTAACCATATTGTACGGATGAAACACGTAAGAACGAATTTGACTTCCCCATTCAATTTTCATTTTAGATTTTTCTATTTCATCGAGGGCGGCTTCTTGTTTCTCCAATTCCTTCTGATAAAGTTTCGATTTAAGAAGCTTCATCGCATTAACTTTATTCTGCGATTGTGAACGTTCACTTTGACATGCTGCAACCGTGTTAGTCGGGATATGAGTTATTCTAACAGCAGTTTCAACCTTGTTAACATTTTGTCCGCCCTTGCCACCGGAGCGGAAAGTATCAATCCTAAGATCTGCCGGATTTATATCAATTTCTATTGAGTCATCTACTTCCGGTATTACAAACACTGATGCAAAAGATGTGTGTCTTTTTTTATTAGAATCGAAAGGAGAAATTCTAACCAAACGATGTACACCGTTTTCAGCTTTTAGATAACCATATGCAAATTCGCCTTCAACTTCGATTGTTGCGCTTTTAATTCCCGCACCATCGCCTTCAAGCATGTCTAGCAAAGTCATTTTGTAATCATTTTGTTCACCCCAACGGAGATACATTCTCATAATCATTTCAGCCCAGTCTTGTGCTTCGGTTCCACCTGCCCCTGAATGAATGGTAAGAATACAATTTTTTGAATCATCACGACCGCTGAGCATACTTCTAAATTCGAGGTCATCAACGTATTTTTTAAGATTACTAACCTCACTTTCAATTTCAGCAGATAAAGATGCATCTTGCTCGCCTTCGGCAAGTTCAATATACTCTATTAAATTGGAGGCTTTATCGTCTACATTATTCCATAGGTCAACCCAGTCTTTAAGCGGTTTAATTTGTTGTAAAATTTTTTGGGCATTTTGCTGGTCATCCCAAAAATTTTGAGCTTGTGTTTGATGCTGAAGTGCTTCTATTCTAATTTCTTTTTCATCTAACTTAAAGATAACCTCGTAGTCTATTTATTTTATCTCTTTGAATTTTTGCCTGTTTTAGTTCTTCTTCATACATAATTTAATACTCCGCAGAATTTTTTATTGTGAATAATAATATAAATAATATTCACTACACAGTTAAGTTATCGAAAATGAAAAATATTTTCGGCACTAATCGCTTATTCTAAAGGATTTTTTTTATTGAAAAAAGTTATGCAGGTCAGCGTGATAAAAAACTTTTTCTGTATTTCTAAATAAAAGAGACATCTCGCAAAAGTTATATCGCAAGATGTCTCACAGTTTAAAATAAATATTTAACAAATTAGAAATTATAATTGAGCTATTCCCGAATAGGTACAGCCTTGTATCCGTACATTAAAATTCCGGAATCTCCTTCGGTTTGAACTTTTCTGAACTCAATCTTAACCGGCATACCGATTGAAATTTCTTCCGGTTCACAATCAGTAATCTGCATCATTGTCGAAACACCATCATTTAATTCAACAATCCCGATAGCGTAAGGTTGTTCATCAATGAAATTTGACGGAGCAACTCTAATTACTGTATAAGTTTTTACTTTACCTTCATCGGCTAATTTAACCTGTTCAAATTCCTTATGCCCGCACTCATTGCAAACTAATCTTGGAGGGAAAAATATTTTTCCACATTTTTTACATTTAGCTGCTTCGGTGCGGTAACGCTGCGGATATTCACGCCAATTTCTTGCTGTTATTCCCATTTTAATTTACCTCCAAAATATGACAAACTGAACTTCCGCCGGAACCACCCATATTTTGTGTCATCCCGATTCGGGCATTTTTTACCTGACGTTTACCGGAAACCCCACGTAATTGTTCGGTGATCTCTAATATTTGTGCTATTCCGGTTGCCCCTACCGGATGTCCTTTACTTTTCAATCCGCCTGAAGTATTAATGGGTATCTTCCCATCAATCTCAGTCTCGCCTGCTTCAACTGCCTTGCCGCCTTTGCCCGGTTCAAAAAATCCGAGAGCTTCGGTTGTGCAAATCTCGGCAATAGTGAAACAATCGTGAACTTCACACAAATCAATATCGGACGGTTTCTTATCAGCCATTTCATAAGCTTTTTTAGCGGATAATTCAACTGCAGTTAGCCATGTTAAATCTTTACGCGAATGAAGCGCTATCGAATCGGTCGCATGACCTGAACCGATAACGTGAATAATAGGATGATCTTTGAATTTCGTTTTAGCTAAATCGAGAGGACATAAAATTACCGCCGCAGCCCCGTCTGTAACAGGAGAGCAATCCATTATAGTTAGAGGGTCTGCTACCATGACCGAATTTATTACTTCATCAATTGTTGTTTTAAACGGAAATTGAGCCCGTGGATTCATTGATCCGTTTTTATGATTTTTAACGGCAACGTGAGCTAATTGTTTACGGGTTGTACCATACTTGTGTATATGCGCATTTGCAATCATTGCATAAAGTCCGGGAAATGTTACTCCATGAAAACATTCATACTCCTGATCGGCAGCAGTAGAAAGAGCATAAGTAGTCGCCCCGCCGTCAATATCAAGCATTTTTTCAATACCGCCGGCTAGAACAATATCATTCATTCCAGCTGCAACATCAATAAATGCCTGACGGAAAGCTAATCCTCCCGAAGCGCATGCGGATTCGACACGTGTTGCGGGAATAGGTCCAATCCCAAGATAGTCTGCCATTAGTGAGCCTATATGTTCTTGTCCAACAAATAGTCCCCCACTCATGCAACCAATATACATTGCATCGATGTGGTCTAGTTTGGCATCGTCAATAGCATTGAGTGCGGCTTCGACAAAAATCGTTCTAAAAGATTTTTCCCACAATTCACCCCACTTCTCATTGATTCCGACACCGATAACAGCTACGTCTCGCATAGAATTTTCTCCGATTTAATTATTCTTAATTATTTTCT
>CAYLVF010000344.1:0-3323 GCA_964387045.1 uncultured Melioribacter sp.
AGTATTAATTCAATGTAAACAGATCAAAAAAAAAGGGGTCAACAAAGTGACCCCCTTTAGGAAAAAATTAGTTGAGAACTTTGAACTCAACTCTTCTGTTAATTGCTCTGCCATCAGCAGTTTTATTATCGGCAATCGGTTGGCTTTCACCGAATGATCTTACCGATAATCTGTCAGCAGAAATACCACGTGCAACTAAATAATCTTTAACAGTCTTAGCTCTGCGTTCACCAAGTTTCATATTGTAATCGTCTGAACCGATGCTGTCTGTATGACCTTGGATTTCTACTCTCATATCAGGGTTTTGTAACAATACTTGAACGGCATGGAATAATATCGGATATGATTCGCTTCTCAGTGTAGCTTTGTTGAAATCAAAGTTTACACCAACGAGTATCCACTGTTGGCTTGCAGGTTCTTTAACAACTACTTGAGTTTCAATAACTTCCGGAATGTGTTTCTTAACTATGTTTTCAATTCTTTCGTAATCAACTTCAGGTACGTTAACTGCAATACCATCATACAATTGGCAATATTTTGATGGTTCGCCTTTAGCAAAGGTATACATCAAACCAAGGTTCATGGTTATATAAGCATCTTTGTTATTGCCGAAGAATCCTCTGCCTAGAGCTGGGCTACCAACTGTTTCAAGGAAGTCAGTATCAGTTTGATGGAAATCAATAGAAGTCAATAACTTCCAGCTATCTGATAATTTAAACGTTGCACCAAAACCAACACTTATTTGCTGATGAAATTCTTCCTTAACAGTAGCTTCGTTAGGCAAGTTGTCATACATAGGATACAAACCACCGACACCCACTGATAAAAATGGGCTAACTGATTCGCAAGGAACAAAATAGTAAATTAAATCTAAGTCCGCAGAAATAACATTTGTATTTCCCTCTCTAAGGTCACCAAATGCATTATTCCACTTCATAGATAGGTGACTAAATTTACCATGAAGCCTAACACTTACGTGTTCTGTAAAATTTCTCTGTATTGATAAGAATCCACCAATGCTTGATGAACCATCTTTTGTGAGATTAATTGCAGTTAGATTTGGTCTTGTTACACCAAAGCCTAATCCCCAGCTATCCTTAGCAAGTTGTGCAAAAGCGTTGCTAGAGAAAGCAAAGAATAGTAAAACGGCTAAAACAGTAAATAGTTTTTTCATGATCATCCCTTTCGGTTGTTTGGAATTTATATAATTTCTATAATTTATCAAGTATTATTTAATAAATTATTTTAAATAATACAACAATAATGATGTTTTTTTTTGGATTAGATCGGATATCTTAATTTAATTAATGACAGAAGTTATATATTGCCAAACGAGAAATCAATAGTTATTTTTGATTTTTGTTTTTTATCACAGTTTTCGGGGTGTAGCGCAGCCCGGTAGCGCGCTTCGTTCGGGACGAAGAGGCCGTAGGTTCAAATCCTATCACCCCGACTGGTTTTTTCTATTTTTATCTACTTTTCTAGAAATGAGGAGAAAAGAATGGCTCAAAAATTTTCATTCGATATTGTTTCCGAAATAGATTTTCAAGAAGTTGATAACGCGGTTAACCAAGCAATAAAAGAAATTAATCAGCGATACGACTTAAAAGATTCCAAGACCGAGATTAACCTTAATAAGAAAGAGAAGTTTATTACAATCAATACAAAAGATGATTATTCTCTAAAATCCTCGGTCGATATTCTTCAATCAAAATTTATTAAAAGAAGTATATCGCTTAAGGCAATGAAATTAAATGAGCCGGAGCCAACCGGCGGAGGCAGAGTCAAACAACAAATTGATTTGCAAAGCGGAATTTCAAAAGACAACTCAAAGATAATTACTAAACTTATAAAAGATAGCAAGGTTAAAGTTACAGCTCAAATTATGGACGAAATTATTAGAGTTCAGGGATCAAAAAAAGATGATCTGCAAGATGTAATAACTTTAGTTCGCGAAGCAGACTTAAATTTTCCTGTACAGTTTGTTAATTATAAGTAGATATGATTTCTTCATTTATCAAAACAGGGAAATAATCTTTTTAAACTACATGATGTCTGCTTTAGTATAATATTATTTCCAATATCATTCCGATTTTCTATATTTCACAAGCCTTTCAATCAAAAATAGTAATTCATTAATTGAACCGGAGGTTCGAATGGATTCCCTATCAAAAAGATATGTCTCCATAATTCTTTTTGTTATTGTGTTTGCTGGTGTTACGATAGCACAAAAAGATTTTTACAAAAAAAATGAATCGGTCAAAATCAGCGGATATGAACAAACTTTTCACAAGTATCATTTTGGTGAACCTGTTCCTGAAGGAATAAAAATGTTCGCCGCGGAATTTGATGGTTCAGGTAATAGAATCTCTTATACAATATATGACCGCGATGGAGATTTGAAATCAAGAATAAAATCCGAATACGATGCCAACGGTAATGTAGTAAAAGAAATTTTTTTCGATGACGATAATGACATTGAAAAAATTATGCGGTATCACTATGATAATAACAATCTCATCACAGAATCTGAGCACAAAGCAAATGAAAGCCTTCTTCACAAAAAAGAGTACGAATATGAAAATGGTCAATTAACAAAGATGACCGAATACGATGATGACGGTGATATAGTCATGAGAGAAATCTATTACTACAACTCAAATAAAAAACTTGATAAAATGATCGGTTATGATTCCGGCGGTAAACCAAAAATCAAATTAGATTATAAGTATGATGAAAACGGAAACATGACTGTAATGATAACTTATGACCCCGATGGTGAAATTATCCAAAAAGATGTTTTTGATTATGACAATAAAGGCAATCTAATCACTGAAATTATTTATGAAGCAGATGGTGATGTGAAATCTAAAAAAACAAAAAAATATGATGAGAAAAATAACGTTATTGAAGAATCGTTTTTTGATGATGACGGAGATCTAGTTTATACAAAAAAATATGAATTCAATGATAACAGATTTTTGTTAAGCGAAAAGGAATTCGACTCGAAATCAAATCTGTTATATAGCTTTGAATACTCTTATAACAACGCGGGAAAAATTGAAAAAGAAGTAATTGATGATCGTAATGATGACATATACCAGGAACTCCGTTATAACTATGATTCTAATGGTAATCTAACTAAAGTGGTCGAATTCGATAGACTGAAAGAACCAATCAAAGCGTATATGATTAGATATAGTTATTAACAAATTGCTAAATGAGGTTAAATCTTAAATTTGATTTTTTGCGGTAATTAGCATTTTTTCGAAAAAGTTAAAAAACTCTTTTTATTATTTAGTAGACATTCATTATATTGACAT
>CAYLVF010000345.1:0-3320 GCA_964387045.1 uncultured Melioribacter sp.
AGAAATATTAACAGAAATAATTTTTTCATTATCTTATTTGAGTTTATTGTTCAAAGAAAAAATACCTTGCAATTGCCTCCGAACTATCTGCACAAGAATACCAAGATGAATTATTAAAATCATATGGGATGAAATTATTATTCAGTATAGAAGCATTATCTGTTTTTAATTTTATAACTAAATCAGACTTTACCTCAATCAAAAAATCACCGCACTCGTATTGAAAAAACTTATACCAAAGGGTATCAACTCGAAAATCATTTCTGATTAACGATATCGTTAACGAATCTAATTTTCTATGAATCTTATCAACTAAACTTTTACTTGCATTATAAGGAATAGCCCAGCTTCTATCATTTATAAATAATTCGGGATTTACTCGGTAATAAAACCCCTCGCCTTTTGGAGAAGTCGGAAAATCATCAATTTCAACATATTCAAAAGGGTATCTATTTCTTTGTAATTGAATCGGACTTTCCATACGAAGTGTATCTTTTACATTTAATAAAAGTGTTTTGCACTTATACCCCTTCGTATTGATTTCTAAGTAATATTCTTGTTCATAAATATTGCCGATTTCGAATTGACCTAGATTATTTGTTGTTACAGTATCGGCAAAATCGGAGTTCGCAAAAATTTCCGTAATAATAATTTTAACATTTGTTAACGGCTCGCGAGAAGTTGAATCAATAATCGCCCCGACTATAAATCCGGATTTAGTCCTTTCTTTGTCACCTGCATAAGAAACGGGATTACTTTTGCATGAATAAAATAATACTAATAAAAGAATACCGAGAATGACCGATAACTTTTTCATTTTATATCCTCTACTTTTTCGATTTCATCTTATTAACCGAAAGTGTAATCATTTTTTTCAGAACCGAAATATTGATATCCTCTAATTTATTAATATATAAACAGGAAACACCTGTTTTAAATTTCCCCAATTTTGATAAGAGTTTATTATGTTCACCAAAACCCGACATTAAATAGAGTAAAAAAATTTGTCTTCCTCGGAGAGAAACCGACTATGAACCAATTCCCTACTCTGCCGCTTTGATATTTATAATGATAAGAACCAAAACCTATGATACTTGTTCCCCACATTTTTGGTTCAAGATTTGTGATTTCTTTCATGATTTCAAGAATTGCAAAAGAATCATCGCTTCTGTTTTTTTTTCAATACTTTTAAGGAATTATTCAACACTCAATTTATTCTGTTTAGTTTTTAATTCTGCATTTGCAAATTTATTTCTCATTCTCTACAAATTGTTTAAAATTCACCATGAATTTCATCGTCTGTTTTTTAAAAGCAAACGACATAATCTCCATCCATTTCATCACACCTTTAAATTGAAATTCGCTCTGGCTTATATACATTGTTTTATTTTCATCAATCTTTTGGAATCTATTTCTCTGAATATTATGAACGCCTGTCATATCATAAGTACCCGAAAATTCATCAGGCAAATTTCTTGAAATGATGGTTTCAATCATTTCGGTTTTTTTTCCGTTCCTTTCAAAAATGAATTTTGACTTTTCTCCCGGTTCGCCTTTTATTCCCTCTAGATGCTCGATGCTCTTTAATCCGTCCATCCATTTATGCAAATTATTTGGATCATCAAATAGTTCAACGACTTTATTAATAGGTTTATTTATTTCTATCCTACAATCATATTTCATGTTTAACCCCCTGGTTAGTGTTATAAATTAGTAATGAAAAAATACTTTTACAAATCTTTTACGTTTTATAACTGCAAAGCATTGGGTTTTGAAGCGAAATAAGTTATCTTGTCTTTTTATAACAGTTAACTTAGTTATCATGACTATAATTAATCAAGAAAATAACGAGATTAAAGTAATTGAAAGCAAAGCGGAAGTTCTTGCTTCACTCGAAGAAAAAGTAAAAATTTGGATGGAGTCTCATCTTAATAAACGTAAACTTTGGTTCTCAAGTGATTATCTTCCCGCCGACGAAAAGAATGATGACGATCAAGAGAATATTATTTTGAAACTTCGTAAACGTGTGAGAGGAATAAAAGACTCTGCCCGAGTTGCCATTGGGCTAAACCTTATTACAGAAGAAGGACTTCCTCATTTTCATAGATTACTTTCAAAATATCTTGGTGATGATAGTTTTTGGTCCAAATGGAATAACATGTGGACAGCAGAAGAAGATCGGCATGGTGGTGTTTTAAGAGACTATGCACGAGACAGCAGATTGTTTAATTTTTCAAAACTTGAGCAGATGCAATACGTTTATCAGGAAAGGGGATTTGAACCCGAGTGGGATAAAGACCCTTACAGAGTTTTTGTTTATACTACACTTCAGGAAAGAGCGACACAAATTTCACACAAAAATACCGGTGCTTTTATTGGCGAAGATGAACCGCTGATTAACGGAATACTTAATAGTATCGCGGCGGATGAAGCGAAGCATTATACTTTTTACCGTAATGTCTTCAAGTCAATTTTGGAAATCGATCCCAACAATGCACTTCAATCCGCAGTAAAAATTTTACCCGCTATAGATATGCCCGGTATTTCTATACCAAATTTCAGAGAAATGGCAGATGTAATTAGACGTGCCGGTATTTATGGACCGCGCGATTATAAAAAAATTGTTGAAGATGCAATTTCCTTTTGGAAAATAGAAACGCTTGAAGGATTAAGTGAAGTGGGGCGTAAGGCGCAAGATAAAATTATGCAGATCCCCGCTCGGCTAGAGAAAGTTGCCGAGTACATAGAAATGCGAACAGAAAAAAAATCATTTTCGTTTGATTTAGTTTATAATCGAGTTTTTGTTATGGAATAAACTTTAGTAAAGTATTCCTTCGCTGTTTTTATAAAGTTGAAGCACTTCACGGGATTTATCATGTAATATTTTACCGAGCACTTTAATACCACGGTTTTTAAATTCCTCAATCCAATACGGATGAATCGGTCCTTCATCAAAGCCAACAATTTCTTCAACATCATCTTTTGTTGCACCGAAAACTAATGTAGTTATTCCCGACCAAAGTAATGCCCCGCTACACATCACACACGGTTGTGCACTTGAAATAAGAATATATTCAGTATCATCAAGTCTATAGTTATTTAATTTTTCTTCCGCATTAATAATTGCGACAACTTCGGCATGTGCAACCGAACAGTTGTTTTCAACGACAACATTTAATCCTATTGATACAAGTTCATTTGTACTTTTATTGAAAACAGCAGCTGCAAAAGGACCACCGGTTTTTATTTCTATGTTTTTTATTGCCAAGTCTAATACAAAATTCATCTTTGCTTCATTTGTCTCTAATATTATTTTACTA
>CAYLVF010000346.1:0-3297 GCA_964387045.1 uncultured Melioribacter sp.
ATTAATATCATATACTTTTTTATCGTTTAATGGGATAGCCCAAGAATTCCATCTAAATTCTTTATCGATTATAAATTTATAATTTTTACCTTGAAGCGTAGCTTCATCGGCTCGTTCTTTTTCGAGTTCGTCTAAGTACTTAAGAAAAAGAATCCAGGATGTTTGAGCGATGTAGTCTAGCTCGCTATCAGCACCGGCGTCTTTGAAGAGTCTGTCATCAATATTTTTGAAGGTTTGTTCGAACATTTGTTAGTTTTCCGATTGTGATTTGAGTTTGTTAACTGTATCGAGAATATGATCCAAATATAAGCATCTTGTTAAACCAACATTAAGATCAATACTTCCTTTCTCAAATTTCAATACTTCAGGATTAGGCTGAGAAAGAATATTTTCTACTCTTATACCGTGATGACCGATTACCATCCCTACTAATTTTGGACTCAATGAAGATTTAGTATCTCCAGAGATTTTATAGAATATTGGACTACCACTATTCCCTCCAAATGAGAAAGCATCTAATAAGAATTCATTTGAATTATGTGATTTCCAGGCAATAGAACCAGATCTCACGATGGGATCAACAAAATTAACAGTTCCCATACCAAATGGGAAACCTATAAAATAAACTTCTTCACCCAATTTGATATTTTCACGCAAGCCGTAAAGACTTTTGGGAATTGATAGAGGTGAAAAAGGCTTGATTGAGATACTATCTTTTGAATCATATAAGAGTGGGAAATCAACATAAAAAGCTGCAATATCAAGAGAATCATGGGTAACAAACTTAGTCTGAGAGTTTGATTGTAAATCGACAATTAATCGAACTTGGTCCCCAACGATAAAAAAATTATTCTCTAGATCAATGAACTGATTAGTTTTATACTTAGTGAAAACTGATTGTAGGAGTGAATCAGCATTAAAACGAAGCACTAAACTCTTGTTATTTCCAACAATATGAGCACACGTAACTACAATTAATTTATTAGGATGCTCATAGTTATAGAGAAAAAATCCAGTTCCATGCGGATTAATCCCCTCATCAGTAATTTTTTCGATTAAAATAGTAGAGCGTAAAATATCTTGATGGAAAACTTGAGAAAAGGAATCACAAGGTATAAGGAATAGAATGATTATTAAACTAAAAACTAATTTATTCATATTATAGACAAAAGATTAAAAATAACAGTTACCTTTTTCGCTTAATTGCAAAACCACTAAACGTGGGGTAAGCTTCTGAAACACCCATAACATGAAGTAGTCTCCATTCTATTCTAAAATTCATTATTGCATCTGCTCCTCGTGTAATTGCATATTGATGAAGTGAATCAAGACCTTCTTGTGCATCGAACCTATCGAATATTACATTAGCATTTGGGTTAGTCCAGACACCAGGTTTAAGTGTGATTTCCATCAAACCGATTGCGTTATAGTCTGATTCAGTATATGTCTCTGTGGTAAATAAAAATCCTTTTTCGGAATAAGGTCTAAAATCAAGATCGGATATTATTATTTCTTTTTTTAACGAAACTGAGGTTGAGCAACCAATGCAGGATATTAAAAATATAGTGAATACGAAAAGTTTTATTTTCATTTGAAATGTCCTTTAAGAGATCATCAAACGAGTGTACAATTGAACATCAAAATCAGAATTCAATAGTTTAAATGCAAGGAAAAAGAATGGGAATGGGAACAAGTATAAAAAGAGTTAGCACCTTAATTTTAACTTAATTCCATGGATTCGAGCAAAATGTTATGCGGATTTTCGTATCTCCTCAGGTTTAATTCGACAATGCGCTTTAACATAATCTTTGCAGTAATTGTAATATTCCATACTGATTAAAACAACAAATCCACCGGCTTGATCTTTAGTGAATGCTGAACTGGGATAGTCTTTATTAATCTTAGCTACTATTTCTTTAGCAAAGTTTTTTGTTGATGGGTGTGTAAGTTGATAGAATTTATTCATGCTTACCTCTCGCATAGCGATCAATTCTGAGAGTTATTTAATAAATCTAGCTGAGTTAAAAAATCTGTTATGTCTGAGAGACATACTTTATCTAGTACGATTCCAGCATTAGAGATAAAAGTGAAGCAATGCCAATCGTAATAAAATTCCACGTTACCAAGAATAGATCCATACCTTTTATTTTTTACATAATAAAAGGACTGACCGAATAAAGATGGTTGCTCAATAAATTCTATATACTTGTATTTGGTTTTAAGTTCAAAAGAGTTCATAGTTTGGATTATCGACTTTAATTGCGAAAATATTTTTAACGAGGTCACCGATTGCGACACGATCACAATTTGCGATTGCTTTCATTTCATCTACGATAGAGCTC
The DNA here is from genome assembly GCA_964387045.1 of uncultured Melioribacter sp. Lineage (GTDB taxonomy): Bacteria > Bacteroidota > Ignavibacteria > Ignavibacteriales > Melioribacteraceae > SURF-28. The sequence continues at coordinate 2,343 of CAYLVF010000346.1, forward strand.
AACCTTCTTCTTTTGTAGGATTCCCATTCTTTTTTATTTATTGCGAGATAATATCCTTTGTCATCCGCTACAATCCAATGCCCTTGTAATCTTGCTTCATGTGATAATATCCGCAGCTTTCGTTGGAAAGAAGAAAGAGAACCCGGTTTATCTGCAGCGATCCAAAGCTCCTCGCTTTTCTTAGCTGCGGATTGTCCGTAGCCTAGAATCTTTAGAAGATGATAGAAGTTGGTCATTTCCATATTTTTTCTTCAGATTGTTGTAAAACGTTAAGAATTTGTTTTTTCGTTTTCTTTTCGTTACGGAAAGCAGAAATGATTCTTTTAATTCTGCGCTCTAAGATTTTAACTCTGTTGTTAGCATTAAGATAAATTTGCATGTCTTCGATATGTCGATCGATTAAGGCTGAGTTGTTACGTCTAAAGAAATTATACAAGAGTTTGTAACTGACAATAAAAGACAGCAAGAAACATAAAAGAGCAAGAGCGCTGAGGATAAAAAAGTTATCAAATGTCATTATTCTTTTCTCCTAAATTTATTAGAATTAGGACAATCTGAGAAATGAGTAACATGTCTCTTTGGTTCGTATAATCTTTTCATTCCGTTTTGTAAATCGGAAAGTTCAGATTCGTTAAGTGTCTCTGCATTGACCGGGATAAATTTTCCGTTCTTAGTTTTACAGAAGTAAATTTCCTTTCTACAAGCTTTGCAGTTTGCCAAGGTTTACCCCGCTGTTAATAATTTGAAGTTGTTGCTTTTCATCTTATCAAATAATGTTTGATCATTATTACCATCGTATGCGTAAGGAAGAAAGACTTCGATTGCTTCTGCTTGGTCCAATTCAATTAAACTAACTTGAATGTCGATCCAGTCGTAAAGAATTTTCCATGCTGTTCTATCTGCTTGTTGTCTAAGGTTATCATCTTGTGATTTAGTAGGTGGTCTTTTCTTTTGC
>CAYLVF010000347.1:0-3277 GCA_964387045.1 uncultured Melioribacter sp.
AACTTCCGATTGCCGACAAAAATAGAAATATAATTGTGCCTACAATAAATATTGTGAACGCATTCCGGTGTCTTTCATTATTCAAATCAATCATAGGGAGGCGTTTTTCAGATTTACCGTGTTTACTTTCGCGTCTTTTTTTCCAGAACATCCCAAACGGAATTAGTATTAAGCCGGCAACTAAAAAAGCAGGTAAAATGATATAAATTACCAATCCCAAATAAGACCCGCCGCGATCAAATATAGTTGAGATGAAAAACAGAAAAATTATCATGAATAGACTAATAAGAGCTATTGTAGCTCCAATCAATGAAATCCAGTTGTAGCTTGATTCGGGTAACTTTAATTTCATTATTTCCTCGTGTAATAGGTGTTAGGTTGATAATATCCGATAAATATTTTGAAAAATAATCTATCCCGCTTAAAATAACAAATTCGATTTTAATCTGTTATTTATTCAATCGAAAATTATAGAACCGGAATAAACGAATCGGTCTGCTTTATTTAATTGACAAAAAGTAAGTTTCTCAATAATTTTCTTTTGGATATTATACTCTAATATCCGTTTTGATTAGTTTCTTATATTTGATAAACGACTTTACCATTTCGGCAAACAAATAAGAAACTATATCATTTTATCCCATTTCTGATGGGTTATTTTTATCATATTGTTAGCATGATTTTTGCAATTTTAAGTTACTTTTAAAAATCCGGGAAAAAGAATGATCGCTTATTTGAAGAAACTTGTTTCTCCAATTTTATTAATGTTTCTCTCAATTCAAATTTCGGCACAATCTGACGAATGCATGATGTGCCATAGTGATAAATCTCTTACATATGAAAGAAATAACAAATTAGTTTCACTGTTCGTTGATGAAAAGAAGTTCAGCAATTCTATCCATGCGGATCTTGATTGTGCCGATTGCCACATGGATTTTGATGCGGAAGATATTCCTCACCGTAAAGGAGAGAATATTTATAAAGTAGATTGTGCGATCTGCCATTATTCATATGCCGAAGAATATCATGAAAGCTTACATGGGCAAGCTCTTGCTCAAGGTAAATTTTTGGCACCAGATTGTACAACTTGCCATGGTAAGCATGATATATTATCCCATAAAAACGAAAATGCAAAAACTTACGTGATGAATATTCCTGATTTATGCGGAACTTGTCATAAAGAAGGGACGAGAGTTTCAGCGTTAAGAACAATAAGCCAACGTCATATATTAGAGAATTATAGAGAATCAATTCATGGTGACGGACTTTTCAGAAGAGGATTGATTGTTACCGCTGTATGTACCAGTTGTCACTTTTCTCATAATATACTCCCACACGAAAATCCGAAATCTTCAATTAATAGAAGAAATATCGCATCAACTTGTATGCAGTGCCATTCTCAGATTGAAAGAGTTCACACAAAAGTAATAAGAGGTGAACTTTGGGAACAGCAGCCCGATGTAATCCCCGCTTGTATCGATTGTCATCAGCCGCATCAAGTAAGACGAGTATTCTATGATCAGAAATATGACGATGCGAAATGTATGTCATGTCATTCAAATAAAGATTTATATAAAGAAGTTAACGGTGAGCGTGTTAGCTTATATGTGGATGCCGATGATATAATGCATTCGGTTCATGCAGATAATGCATGTATTAAATGCCATACGAATGTGAGTCACTTGAATAGTCCTATTTGTAAAGAAAGCGGAAAAGTCGATTGTTCGATATGCCATGCAGCTCAAGTTGAAGAATGGCAATTAAGTCAGCATTCAATTGAATTAGTTAATGGTAATCTTGAAGCTCCATATTGTAGTGACTGCCATGGTACTCATAAAGTCCAGAAAAAATCTGACCGAACTTCTCCCACATTTGCAAGGAATATCCCCGACTTATGCGGTAAATGTCATAACATCGGCGGTCCCGGCAAAAGTATTCATGAAGATGAATTTGGAATTGTAAGAGATTATTCACAAAGTATCCACGGAAGTCTTCTGGAATCCGGTTTAACTGTTACGGCAACTTGTGTTGATTGTCATTCTGCTCACAGAGAATTGCCTGAGAAAAACCCACTTTCTACCGTCCACAAAGACAATGTTGGTGAAACATGCGCTAAATGTCATCTCGGTATTTATGAACAGTTTACAAATAGTATTCATAGTCCTCTAATAACAAAAACAGATAAAGAACTTCCGGGATGTCAGGATTGTCATCAAGCCCATACAATAAAGAGAATTGATAAAGATGATTTTAGAGCGGAAATAATTGACCAATGCGGAAGATGCCATCAAGATGTAACCGAAACTTACTTTGATACATTCCACGGAAAAGTTTCAAAATTAGGATCGGTTGGTGCCGCTAAATGTTCGGATTGCCATGGCTCGCATAATATTTTACCGACTTATATGCTGGGTTCTACACTTCACAGAGATAATATTGTTGAAACTTGCGCAAGTTGTCATCCGAATTCCAACAGAAAATTTGTCGGTTATTTAACTCATGCTACTCACCATGATAAAGATAAATATCCGTTCCTTTACTATACTTTTTGGTTTATGACAATACTACTAAGCGTCACATTTTTATTCTTTGGAACACATACATTATTGTGGCTGCCTAGAGGTTTAGCAGAGCGCAGGAAAGAAAAACTAGAAAAGAAAAAATTTGCTAAGGGGAAAATCACTGATGGTAAATAATGATGTAAAGAAAATAGAACATCCGGATAATTCAGAAGAAAAATATATCTGGCGTTTTGAACCTTTTTTAAGTTTTCTACACATACTTGTTATTTTAAGTTTTCTCTCGCTTGCAATTACCGGTATGACAATTAAATTTGCCGGTGTCGGAATTTTCCAAACTGCTTCAAAACTAATGGGAGGTTATGAAGTTACCGGTTATATTCATAGACTTGCCGCTATAATTACCTTTATATATTTCGTTTTACATATTGGGTTTTTGGTAAAAAAAGTTGCAAAGCAAAAAAGATCATTCAAACATATGCTCTCAGGCGAAAACTCTATGGTTCCCAATAAACGAGATTGGAAAGAATTCATCGGAACAATAAAATGGTTTTTCGGAAAGGGCGAAAGACCTTCTTACGGCAGATGGACTTATTGGGAAAAGTTTGATTATTTCGCTGTGTTTTGGGGAATTGCAGTTATCGGCTCAAGCGGTTTAATTCTTTGGTTCCCTGAATTTTTTACTTATCTCGGTTTACCCGGCTGGTTTATTAATGTAGCTTCAATTGTTCATAGTGATGAAGCTTTGCTTGCAACCG
>CAYLVF010000348.1:0-3269 GCA_964387045.1 uncultured Melioribacter sp.
GTTGGGCTTCTAACTCTTTCTGGCTATATCCCGTCAACCAACGAATAATTTCATCAACCTCTGCTTTCGTGCGCCCTTTCTTCTCAGCCTTAGCGACATAATGAGGATAGACACTGGCGAAGCTCATTGTATATATTTTGTGTTTTGTCATTTTTACATAAACCTTTTGAATTATATTACTAGTAAGAATTTATTATTTTTTTGTTTGCAATAAAGTAGATCCTTCTCTATAAAATTAGTTTAAAAAATATATGTGATTGCCAAAACGGCGTCAACTTGATTATCGCATTAGGCATTTTTTTTGCCCGCGTTATTTCCTCTATAAGTTTTAATTACTGTCATTAATATCCTAGAACCTTAGCAAATTGTTGAAATGCATAGCCAGCCGGTTGATCATCTATTGAGTTTGTATGTGTAATTATTGTGATCTTTTTTGTTTTGTCATAGAATACCATACTATTCCATCCTGTAATTCCTCCGGAATGCCCAAACAAATCCTTAATCATTTCAACTCCAAATCCATAACCGGAACCTTCTACTCCCATTAGATACCTTTCATTTTTTGATGTTGCAGAAAGTAAATTTCCCTCTGCTATTTCTTTAGCCCAGATTTTTAAGTCTGCAATATCAGAAATAAGAATACCTGCTGCATTACCCCATGAGTTTCCCCAATATGTCACATCTTGATGTTTTGTACCTAATAAACTTGTGTAAGCATGGTGATGGGGGTGTGGTAAATAATTTGTTTCAGGCCAAAATGTATGTAACAATCCTAACGGTTGGAAAATCTTTTCAGCAAAAACATCTTTTAGTGCCTTGCCTGTCACTTTTTTGATTACCAATCCCAACAAAATAGTATTTGAGTTACAGTAATTAAATTGGGAACCGGGTGTAAATTGCAGCTGAGACGTGAAGAGTGGAACTATTAATTCTTCCGGGGTAAATTTAATTGTTCCCTCGCTATTATAATAAGCAGCGGATAAAGTCGGGTCGTTAAGAACCTCAATTAATCCGCTTGTCATATTGCCAAGCATCCTAATTGTTATAGTGTCACTTCCCGGTATAGGAAATTCCGGCAGATAAAAAGAGATTGTTTTGTTAAGATCAATTTTGCCTTCATCAACTAAAATAAGAACTGCCTCCGTTGTAAAAGTTTTTGTTACACTTGCCATTCTAAAGTAGTTAGTTTTATTCATCGGTTCACTGGTTGTCAAATTACCGACCCCACGGGTTATAAATAATTCACCTTCACCTTCTACCGCTACATAAGCAATCATACCGGGTACTTGCTTTTCCATCATTACCTTATCTGCCGCTGCTTCCAGCTTAGCGATAGTTTCAGTAGTTAATATTGTTCTCTGCGGTTCAGTCGGGGAAGTCTCTTCTGTACATGATTGAGAAACAAATGAGAAAGAAGAAATTATAAGTAAAGGAATGAATAAATGTTTTTTGAGTGCGAAGATAGATACTAAGTTCATGACTGAAGTTTTCATAACTTGCTCCTAATTTTAATTGACATTGACTCACCAAATTAAAGAAGTCCATGTCAAGAATTCTTTGTTCTAGCATCTTTAAATATTTTTATAATTTTTAGATCAAAAAACTTTTTATTTTTCATTGATAACACATTCTGTTCTTTATTATTCCACAAGAACAACATTTAAGTCTTTGGGGAGATTGATAATACGAATTAGATCACCTTTCTCATCTTTTAAAGATACACGACCTTTGCCACATAAGTAGACTAATCCTCTACCGCTTAATAGTACAAAAGTCAATGGAGCATTTGTATCTCCTTCATAAATTATGAGAGGTAATATGTTTAATCCTATATACCGATGAATTGACTCATGACCATATGGTATGTCATAAACATCTAGTGGAATCACTAGTTCCTTTTCTCCGACCTGTTGATTTGTATGATAATCGCTTTTAACAGACTCAAGTGAATTAAAAGATATGTACATCTCGGTTGCGAAGCCTCCACTCTCAAGATGATATCGAATTACATCTAGTGGAGTTTCGAATCGTATTTTGACAATGCCATTAATTGTTCCATCCAAAAACGAAACAAAACTGATCCTGCCCGTGAATCCATCAAATCTGCCCTTTACTCCTTCTGCAGAAGATGGTAATACGGCTATATTAGTGCTAGGCATAGCAGGTACAAGATGATTAGCACGTTGTATCCTTCCTTGTAGAATTCCACGCAATAGTATATCCTCCATTTCTTGACGTAAATTGGGAGACAAATCGCCTATTGAAGCCTCCTGACTAAATTTATCTACTGCTTGGAGATCATTCCTAATGCCGAGGAATTGTTGATCTACATTAATAGTTTGCGTGAACAATCCAGTTTGAAAGAAGATTAAACCAATGCAAAGTAGAGCGAAGTGGCGAACGATGTTTTGAAAATCTTGATGTATCATATGACCTCCTTGAGTTAACGTCATAAGTGTAATTGCACATAACTTGTATATAAATGCAATGTTATTTTTGCATTCTAACGGCATTACCATTAAGCATGTCGACGAATTAAAAAGTACAAAACTATTCCTTCTGTGATTCTTTCTATGCTTTGTGTACAAATATTTAACATAGAAATTTTCTCTCGCCGTTTTGATCCAATGTAGATAAAAGAATTATTCTGGGAATTCCAATGGTACATCAATTAAATACAATGAAGATATTATATCATCTTTAATAAGCACTTCACATTCAAATAGCCCTCCGAAGTCTACTCTTTCCTATATTTCCCAATGGTCTGGATTACTAGAATGTTTTGATTCTATCTGATCGTTTTTATCTTGCAATAATTTATTAGCAATTCTATGAAAAGTGATTGGGATGAATTACATGAACGGTTCTGACTTCTTAGATTGTTGAGTTGTGATTGATAATATCCCGAATACAAGGTTATGGCATAAGGATATTCTAGATGGTAGCTGAGTGAATTGAAGTGTAAGACGGTTGCAACCATAACAACCTGCATGGCAATAGTTATATGCAACTTATAAAATTAATTCTACTTATTCATCAAAAATATTATCTATAATCGAAGAACTCGGACAGCGTGGCTTATTAAATCCTTGGATACAGAAAAAATATTTTACAATGGTGGACATACTAATTTATCAGTTCAATAATTCCTGAATATATTTAACGATTAAATTGGGATGATCTTTATAAATGTGATGACGTCCTTCTAATTCTTTTTGCTACGCATTTGCAAATTCAATTAATATTTTACTTTGATATTTATACTAATT
>CAYLVF010000349.1:0-3266 GCA_964387045.1 uncultured Melioribacter sp.
CCGATTACCGAAATAAAAATTATTGATGCACCCGATGTTAAATTTAAGTAATAAGAGATAAATAAACCAAATATTGTAAATAATAATCCGAGTATCACTGAGATCAGCATCATCTGCTTCAAACTTTTAGAGTAGTTTATTGCTATTGCCGGTGGTATTGATATCAAAGCGATAACCAAAACAATTCCAACAACTTTTATCAGCATTACAGTTGTTATAGCAATAAGAATTAAAAGTAAAAGATAAATCCTATCTGTGTTTAGCCCGACACTTTTTGCAAATTCTTCATCAAAAGTAACTGCCTGGAATTTATTGTAGTATATAATTACCGTACCTATTACAATTATATTTAAGATAAACATCAAAATTAAATCGACATTAGACACAAGAAGAATATTCCCAAAAAGATATGACATTAAATCTGGTGCATACCCTTCCGATAAATTAATAAAGAAAATTCCCAGTGCCATACCCAAAGCCCATACAATACCAATCAGCATATCTTCGGATTGTTTTTTCTTACGACTAATTTTTGCAACAATTCCAGCAGTAACTAAAGCAGCTCCAATCGCACCTAAGATCGGATTGAACCCGAGTAAATAACCAAGTCCTATACCACCGTATGTTGAATGTGATATTCCGCCGGAGATAAATACAATTCTTTTAACAACAACGTAAGAACCTATTACTCCCGCAGCAATACTCGCAAGAAAACTTGCAATCAATGCATTGACCATAAAATTATATGTAAAGAGTTCAAGCATATTAATGTTTGTGCTCGTGTTCGTCTAATATTCTGTGTGGTAAACCGTGCGCAATTAAATCAACAGGGCATTGATAGGTCTGCTCAAGCATTTCACGTGAGATCTCCTTTGAATCGTGAAAAACTAATTTTTTATTTAGGCATGCAATTTTTTCAACGTACTGAGATATAACACCTATATCATGTGATATCATTATAATTGTCATCTCTTCATTCAGATTATGAAGAAGCTCGTAGAAATTAAGACCGGCTTTACTGTCAATACTTGCCGTCGGTTCATCAAGGATTAGAATTTTGGGTTCAGCAGAAAGAGCACGAGCTATAAGTACACGCTGTTTTTGTCCGCCGGATAAGTTGCCTATCAACTTATCTTTCATTTCAAACATATCAACTTTTTTCAGGCATTCTTCCGCAATAAGTTGATCCTCTGCAGAGTTCTTAAACTTCTTTGATTGATTTATTCTTCCCATCTTTGCAACATCGATTACCGATATCGGGAAGCTGCTGTCAAAATTAAAATTTTGAGGAACATAGCCTATAAGATGATTCATTACCGAAACAGGTTTACCGAAAATATTTACCGTGCCTTGCTGTGATTTGAGCAGCCCGACCAAAATTTTTATCAATGTAGTTTTTCCACCGCCGTTTGGACCGATGATTCCGACAAAGTCTTTTTCATCAACTTCAAAATTTATGTCTTCCAAAACCGGTAAGTCTTCGTACCGGAAGAAAAGATTTTTTACTTCTATTGCTTTCATTTATAATACGATAAGATTTTGTTCTCGATTGAGTAGAAATTTTCTAATAAATTATCCGGTAACGGGTTAATCACATCGGTAACTATCTTTAAATCCTTTGCAATTACTTCCGCTGATTGTCTGCTATGCTGCGGATCAATAAAAATCACTTTTACGTTTGATTTACTTACTAAATTGAAAATCTCTTTAAATTCTTTTGCGCTTGCAGATTTGCTCCCTTTCTCTATAGATATTTGTGTAAAGCCAAAATCATCGGCAAAATACTCCCACGAACCGTGATAAACTAGAAGTACTTTCAGTTGATTTTTGATTTCCGAAAAAGAACTGTTGAGCTTATCAAATACTATATCCAGTGAATCAACAAAAGCATTATAATTGCCGGTAAATAATTTATGATGATCCGGAGTAATTTCTATTAATGTATTCAGAATGTTTCTTGCAATCGTTTTTAATTTTACCGGACTTAACCAAATATGCGGATCATTATTTTTGTAGGTGACATTCTCTGATAGATCATAAACAACTAATTGACTATTTATTCCTTTTATTTTCTGAAGCCAAACGTCTTCAAATTCCATATACTTACCAACTTTGAAATAATACTCTGCACTTGAAACCGAACGAATTAATTTTGGCGTAGGTTCGTAATGATGGGGTGTTGCCCCTTCGGGAATTGAGCATACTACATTAACTTCATTACCTGCTATTTTCTCAACTAGATATTTATAAGGTGTGATTGTAACAGCAATCGTTATTTTTTCATTATTAATTTCTTGATGTGAATCGGAACAAGAAAAAAGAAATAAAGCAGCTAAAACAAAAATTATTTTTTTGAACAGACCGGGCATATACCGATAAACTCCATATAATGATCGATAATTTTATACTTAGTTTTTTTGTTTACTTCGCCTATAATGCAGACATTTTTGAGTTCTTCTATTTTATCGCATTTCGAACATTTTATAAAATGTCGATGATGACTTTCTAGTTTCAGAGAATATCTAGGTTTTTTATCACCAAAATAATGCTCGGTAACAATTCCTTTTTCGATAAAAGTTCTGATCGATCTATAAACACTTGAGAAATCAATCTTATTGCATTCATATTGGATTTCATCGAGACTAAGCGGATATTGTGCTTGACTTAGAATATTATAAACTTCCCTCCGCTGTTCTGTTAGCTTCATTCTTTTTTGCTGAAATAACTCTTTGCATAGCATGTACAAACATAATTTCATTATTTTCTAATTGCAAGTTACTTGCAACTGGTTGATAAGTAGTGATTTTTTCATTTATATTTGAATCCTACTTAAGATTTGGTGATATGGAAAATAGAATAAGAGTAATATTAGCAGATGATCATGAACTATTCCGAACCGGTTTGATTAATTTGTTGAACGACATAGAAGATATTTTGATAATTGATCAAGCCTCCGACGGTGCCGAGCTGGTTAAAAAATACGAATTGCATCACCCCAACGTAGTGGTAACCGATATTTCGATGCCGATTCTTTCCGGATTTGAAGCATTTAAACAAATTAGAAAATTTGACGATCATGCTAAATTTCTGTTTCTCTCTATGTTCGAATCCGGTGAGTATGTGCATTATACACGAAAACTTGGGGGCAGAGGTCTTCTGGGTAAGAATGTGCGAATTAATGAACTGTGTTACGGAATTAGGCAAATTCATAATGGTTACGAATATTTTGGTATGGAGTGGACACGTGATAAATTAGAAAAACTTAA
>CAYLVF010000350.1:0-3263 GCA_964387045.1 uncultured Melioribacter sp.
CTTTTTCGATTCTCGCGGTTTTGTTCTTTTCGATCCCCCAATCATTACACCAAATGCTTGTGAAGGAACTTCTACTTTATTCGAAACTCCGTACTTCGATTTGGGTACCGCATATTTAACGCAATCAGGTCAATTATATGCGGAAGCCGGTGCGATGGCACTCGGTAAAGTTTATACTTTTGGTCCTACCTTTAGAGCTGAAAAATCGAAAACACGCAGACACTTAACCGAGTTCTGGATGGTTGAACCCGAAATGGCTTTCTTCGATTTAGATGATGATATGGATTTAGCAGAAGAATTTATTGAATATATTGTTCAAACAGTTTTAGCAGAAAGAAAAGAAGAATTGGAAATTCTTGAACGTGATACCACCAATTTGGAAAAAGTTAAAAGACCATTCCCAAGAGTTTCATATACCGAAGCAGTAGAAATACTCAAAAGAAAAAATCATGCTTTCGAGTGGGGAAATGATTTTGGCGGTGCCGACGAAACGGTAATTTCCGAAGAGTTTGATAGACCGGTAATGATTCATCGTTATCCTTCCGAAGTAAAAGCTTTTTATATGAAACGGGATCCCGATAACGATAAATTAGCTTTAGCCGTTGATGTGATTGCCCCTGAGGGTTATGGAGAAATTGTAGGCGGAAGTCAAAGAGAAGATGATCTGAATAAATTGTTGAAAAGAATCAAAGAACATAAACTCCCTCAAACATTTTTTGAGTGGTATCTTGATTTGAGAAGATATGGTTCGGTTCCTCATTCCGGGTTCGGTTTGGGGTTAGAACGAACAGTAAGCTGGATTTGCGGTCTTGATCATCTGAGAGAAGCAATTCCATTCCCAAGAATGATTTATAGGAATACACCTTAATTATGATTTTAGAGTATATCCTTTTCGCTATACTAGGTTTAATTGCCGTGATTGCATCCGTTGCGATGGTAACCCGACCAAACCCCGTGATGAGTGCGATTTTTCTCGTACTCAACTTCTTTGCGTTAGCCGGACTTTACCTTCTACTTAATGCACAATTTTTAGCTGTCGTACAGGTGATTGTTTATGCCGGCGCTATTATGGTTCTCTTCCTCTTTGTTCTTATGCTTCTCAATACCGATAGCGAATATGCAATAATGAAGGAGAAAAGAAATCTTAAGTTTATTGCAATATTTATAGCTGTATTGGTTTTCTTTCAAATTGGTTTTATAATTTTCTATTCGGCACCTTCGGAACTGTTAACGAAAGAAGTAGCAGAAAGTATAAAAGCCGGTAATATCGAAACTATCGGTACTGAATTATATACTACTTATGTGCTCCCGTTTTTAGCATCGGGATTTTTATTGCTTGCAGCAACAATCGGCGCTATTGTTTTAGCCATGAAAAAATTCGAGTAAGACTTTATGAATACTATACCAATCGAATATTATTTATTGATAAGTGCTTTCATGTTTTCGGTGGGAGTTGCCGGTGTGTTAATTAGAAGAAATGCGATCGTTGTTTTTATGTGTATCGAGTTGATGTTGAACTCTGCAAATTTGGCTCTTGTTACTTTTTCTTCTTATCTAGGCGATCCAGCCGGGCAAGTATTTGTATTTTTTGTAATGACGGTTGCCGCCGCCGAAGCTGCTGTCGGTCTTGCCATCATTATTGCAATCTTTAGAAATAAACTAACTGTTAATATTGACCAGATAAACATATTCAAGTGGTAGAATGATAGACCTAATTTATTTGACAATAGTGCTCCCGCTTCTTGGGTTTGTTATCAACGGGTTTTTCGGAAAGAAAATCGGTAACGAAAAAGTAATAGGTATTATAGGAAGTGCAACTGTTGGTATCTCTTTTTTAATTTCGTTGCTCGCCTTGATCGAAACAATTAATCTTCCCGTTGAACAAAGGACTAATGTTGTTGAACTTTTTACATGGATGAGTGTTGGGACTTTGAATATTAGTTTTTCGTATTTGGTTGACCAACTCTCATTAGTTATGGCTCTTATTGTAACCGGTGTGGGATTTTTGATCCATGTTTATTCAATCGGTTATATGCATGGTGATAAAGGATTTTATAGATTTTTTGCTTATATGAACTTATTCATCTTTGCTATGATGAACTTAGTATTGGGTGATAATTTTGTCGTGCTGTTTTTAGGATGGGAAGGTGTTGGGCTTTGTTCATATCTGTTAATCGGGTTTTATTACGATCAAAAATTTGAAAAAGGTACTGTTGCTCAAGCAGCAAAAAAAGCTTTCATTGTCAATAGAATTGGCGATTTCGGATTTTTACTAGGTATGTTTCTGATTTACCAAACATTTGATTCGTTAAACTTCATAGAAGTGTTCTCACAAGCAAAATATTTGACCGGTGAAGAAGCCACTTTTGGGTTTATTGCATTATTTCTTTTTATAGGAGCAACAGGTAAATCAGCACAAATACCTCTTTTCGTTTGGCTGCCTGATGCGATGGCGGGTCCAACCCCGGTTTCGGCATTAATACATGCCGCAACTATGGTAACAGCCGGCGTTTATATGGTGGCGCGTGCATCAATTATATTTGCTTCCGCTCCCGCAATTTTAGCTGTTGTTGCTGTTATTGGTTTGTTGACCGCAGTATTTGCTGCTACAATCGGTTTAGTTCAGACGGATATCAAAAAAGTTTTAGCTTATTCAACCGTAAGCCAGTTAGGGTATATGTTTTTAGCCGCCGGTGTCGGCGCATTTGGTGCTGCAATCTTCCATGTTATGACTCACGCTTTCTTTAAAGCTCTTCTCTTTTTGGGCGCCGGGTCTGTAATTCATTCGATGCACCATCAACAAGATATAATGCATTACGGCGGATTGAAGAAATATATGCCGGTTACTTTCCTTACGTTTATAATCGCCGCATTTGCAATTTCTGGTTTCCCGGGACTCTCCGGTTTCTTTAGTAAAGATGAAATCCTTTGGTTCTCGTATGCAAACGGCAATTTTGTCTTCTGGTTACTAGGTGCATTAACTGCGGTTCTTACTGCATTCTATATGTTTAGATTGGTATCACTTACATTTTTTGGTGAAGAACGATTCAGCCATGATAAATATCATCCTCATGAATCTCCAAAAGTAATGACCGTGCCGTTAATTATTTTAGCCGTCCTTTCGGTTATCGGAGGATGGATAGGAATTCCCGAAGTATTTTCCGGTGAGCATGGAAATGTTTTTCATAATTGGTTAGCTCCCGTATTCATCGATGCAGAGTTGAAACTTGCTCACTATGGTGCACATAGTCATACCGAAGAAT
>CAYLVF010000351.1:0-3253 GCA_964387045.1 uncultured Melioribacter sp.
CTGAAGCACCTTTGATACCGGCTTCGTTTTTTAGTTTAGCAGGCTTTACAACAATTTTTGGTCGATTAGGTTTCATTACTCTTATTTTAATTGTTTGTTTAACAGTCTCGAATAGAGTATCACCAAAGCCGGAAACTCCGCCGCCAATAATAACTGTGGGAATATCCAAAACATTAATTATCGATGAAAGAGCAACGCCTAATTTAAAAGCGACATCGGTAATAATCATTTCTGCATAATAATCATTAAGAAGATAAGCATCATGAATAAGTTTTGGTGTAAGAGATTCACCATTTTGAACCATTTCATTTAGTTTGGAATCTTTATGCTGAAGCAGTTCTTTTTTTACTTGCTCTATTAAATAATTATTACCGATGTATGTTTCAATGCAGCCTCTTGAGCCGCACTTGCATTGATTACCAAACTCTTCGATCGAAAGATGACCGATTTCACCGGCTGCACCTCTTTCACCTCTGTAAATTTTCCCCTTAATAATTATTCCACCGCCCACACCGGTACCTAAAGTTACCATTATGAAATTTTCATGTTTTCTTCCTGCACCAAAAATCATCTCGCCGATTGCTGCGGCATTCGCATCGTTCTCTACAAATACTTTTTTGTTAAATTCATTTTTGATGATACTGCCGAGAGGAATACTTTCCCACCCTTTAAAGTTAGGGGGATTCTCAACTGTTCCTTTTTTCTGAATTACGGAACCGGGTGTCCCGATTCCAATACCGACAATTTTTTGTTTTGATTTTAGTAATTGACTAATTCCCGTTTTTATTTGACTTATTACCGCATCAGGTCCATCATCAGCATTAGTTTCAAGTGAGAATTTCTTTTTAATTTTACCTGCGCTATTAACCAATCCAAACTTGATTGATGTTCCGCCGAGGTCAACACCAATTGCGTATTTATCAGATTTCATAATCATCCTCTAATTGAACTCATGACTTATTTTTATTTCATCGGGGTAATCAATTTTACCGACAGGTGTTCCTAAGACAGGTTTTGCAAACAGAGAAATTCTCGAACGGCTTCCATCCTTACCTCCAACTGCCAAAATAAAATTGGTTAATTCATCGAAACTCTTGTCTTTGAAAAATTTCAGCAAGTCAACATCAACGCGGATGGGAATGATTCTATTCTCACCAACTCCGGGAACCGCAAATGCTTGTTCGATATTACCGGCTAAGATTTGTTTATCATCGAGCAATACTCTAAACGGAAATGATTCGATAGAAATATCGGTTGGTGGAAATCCGCCTGTACCGTCATTTGGATTATTCGCCGCAACATTAATTAAAAAACTGAACGGCAATTCACCTTTAACAAATGCACCGGTTAATTTCACATAATCGATTGGACTAAAATCGCCGATCTTACTTTTCCCTTCAAGTGCAACATCGGCTACTCTAAAGTTATTATATGAATCCACTTTAAATTTTAGTCTTGCAAAATTTGTAAGTGTTTCATACACACCGCATGATACAATTATTAAACTTAGTGCGGCAATCAGAAAGATTTTTTTATTTTTCATGAAATTTATGACTCCTCAATTATCTTAATTATCTCATCTGCTACTTTAAGTGCTTTGAGTCCGTCTTCACCGCTAACAACCGGTTTAGTTTTATTTTTAATAGAATCGATAAATAATTCCAACTCATATTTCAGAGCATTAACTTGTTTTATTTCAGGTTGGTCATAGACAACAAACTTTTTCTTTTCACCAACTCCCATTTCGCCAAAAGAGATCAAATGATTTTTATCCATCTCCCTTTGATCTATTAGTCTATAAACTTCGGCAACACCGGTAATAAAATCTAAAGCAATATACCCGCTTTGCTGAAACATCCTCATTTTGCGCATCTTCTTTTGTGAAATACGGCTTGCCGTAACGTTAGCAACCGCACCGTTTTCAAATTCCAATCTTGCATTAGCGATATCAATATTATCGGAGACAACCGGAACACCGCTGGCTTTAATTTCTTTGACGTTACTTTTTACAAGACTCAAAATTATATCAATGTCATGAATCATTAAATCTAGAACTACTGCCACGTCCGTGCCGCGGGGATTGAATTGTGCAAGTCTATCGGTCTGGATAAACTTCGGATCTAATTTGTATTGCTCTAACGAGAGAAGTGCCGGGTTAAATCTTTCAATATGACCGACTTGCAGAATTATTTTTTTTTCGTCTGCAATTTTTACAATTTCTTCAGCCTCTTCAATTGTAGCGGTGATGGGTTTTTCGACGAGTACATTTACATTTTTCGCAAATGCTTTTTTTACCAATTCGTAATGTGCGCTTGTTGTTGCTACAATCGAAACACCATCAATTTGGGAAAGAAGTTCTTCTAAATTTTTAAAGGCTTTTGTATTAAATTCTTTTGCGACTGCTTCAGCTTTGGATTCATCAATGTCATAAACACCAACTAATTCTGCAGTTTCTACCTCGTTAAATAATTTTGTATGAATCTTGCCAAGATGCCCGGTTCCGATAACACCAACTTTTATTTTGTACATTAAAGATTTCCGCTATTTATTTTTAGGTAACCGATTATCTGATCATACCCGCCGTACTTTAGTGATTTATAATAAACAAAAACATAATAGTTGTTAGTAGTTTCCCAAAAATTTCCTTCTAACTGGTACCAATCAATATTTTGAACTTCATCTCCCTTATTTTTGCCGGTAACGTATTGATAATCATAAATACCACGTTTGAGTTCCGTAGAAACGCGATAAATTCCGCCATCTTGTTCCAACTGGAATTCCGGTAGAACCTGCCAATCGTTAAACGCTCCGACTAAAAAAATATCTTCGGAAATAAATGATTGCGGAGAAAATTCAAATTCAACCATCATATAATCGGCATAGTTATCGTCATATCCGACTAGTTCAAATCCGCCGTTAAAATCCGGCGTACCCGGTTGTTGAAACCTATCATAATCAAAACCTTCAAAATGGGCATTGGCAACCGGCGGTTGATATTTATTTCTATCCCGCAAATTTACTTGGCGGTATTCATTACCGGGTCTGACATCACTTGCAATAAATGTAAAACTTCTTGCACCGTTTGTTTCATAATATCGATAGTTATCTCTTCGCTCTTTTTTAATCTTGATCGGGTAATTGATTTTCTTGTTCTCAATAATTTCTACAAAATTCAAGTCCATTGGATAGGAAGTATCTGGGATTGAGAAATTAACTCTCAGGTCATAAACACGCTGCAGCTCTGTAATTGGTT
>CAYLVF010000352.1:0-3233 GCA_964387045.1 uncultured Melioribacter sp.
AAAAATATTCTTAGGCAGTGAAGATGTTACACAATACGCATTATTTGCAGAAGACCTAATAATTTTCAGCGGGTATAACTATCCGGAAAGAATTCCTAATAGAGAACACTTAATTAAAATTGAGATTTACGATACGCTCGGGAATTTGAAAAGTACTTCAATGCGAAGTTTCACTATGATAAGCAGCAGTTATCTCTTGGCTAGAGAAGATCAATTCAATTATAAAATTGACTTAAAAGGCGAAACTCGGAACGAAAATTTTAATGATGAAACTACGTGGTATAATAATATTGATGCACGATTTGATGGAAACTATAACAACATCAACTTCGATGCAAAAGTATATGCTACCTCCGAAGAAAAAAGTTACCGGCAGCCGCAAAACAGGTATTCTGCAAAAGTAAGTACGGATTGGTTTAACCTTGCTTTCGGCGATAGCTATCCGGTCTATCCGGAATTGATATTAAGCGGTAAAAGAGTCCGCGGTTTTGATGCCGGAATTAATATTGGCTTCTTTAGTTTACAAGCTAGTTACGGACAAATTAATAGAGACATTGAAGGAACTCTTTTACAAACTTACCCGGTTGATAGTACAACTGCATTATTACAAAGTGATGTAATCGAAATTGATGAGACGAAATATGGACAACCTTATGGTAGAGTTGCATTGGGTGAGTATTCACGAAATCTTCTCGCCGTTCGTCCGGCTTTTTATGCTGGGGAAACTTTTCAGTTCGGACTAACATTCCTTAAAAGTGGTGACGATAAAAATTCAATAGAGTTTGGTAAAAAACCGAAGGAGAATCTTGTTCTCGGAACAGACATGAGATTGCGTTTCGATAGAAATAGAATAGAAATAAAAGGTGAAGCGGCAATGAGTTTCCTGAATTCCGACATTACTACAGGTACGTTAACTGATGCACAGATTGATACCGTATTTGGTGGAAATGGTCCGATAGATATTGATCCTGATATTGTAAAAAACTTCAAAACGGTTTTTGGAAAATTTATGGATATAAACCAATTCTTTGGTCCGTGGAACCCGGAAGAACTTTCCTCCCTAGCAGCGGAAGCATCTCTTGGACTAAATTATTTTAATAACAATTTGCGTGCAAAATATATCTATCGTGGTAATGATTACAATTCATTCGGACAATCATATTTGAGAACTGATGTTGCCGGTTTTAATATTGTTGATAGAATTCGAATGCTGGATAACAAAGTTTTTCTATCATTAGGTTACGAACGATTGAAGGATAACTTACAAGAAACTAAAAATGCAACTACTACTTTTCAGACAATCAATTCTTCGATTTCAATTTATGCCGGGGAAGGAATCCCTAATTTCACTATTGGTTACACAAGGTATGATAATAGTAACGAACTAAGTCCAACAGATTCAACATATTTATCGTCTGCAATTGATGATGGAACAAACAAATTTTATGCACAAATATCTCACAATTTTGTTTGGCAGATACCGCATAAAGCTAATCTGTATTTATCAACCTCGAAGCGGGAAGATAATTCGTTAAGAAACAATAACACAAGTAATTTTTCGGTTTCATTAAATATACGGAGTGAGTGGAATAACTTTTTTACAACTCACTCAGGTGTAACATATTATACCAGCGAATCAGCTGCATTTACTTACGAATACTCTACTATATTTTTTGGAGTTGGCTTAATGCTGCTTGAAAATAAACTTGACTTAACGGCAACAGTAAGTCCGAGTTTCGGAGATTTTGAAAGACAGGCTTTCGATTTGATAGCTAATTATCGAGTAATTGAAAATCTATCATTATCTCTGCAAGTAAGATTTTACAGAATACCGGATGTAAGCACAAACTCTATAGTCGGATTAATTACAAGATTCACCTTGTAATCACATGAAAGTTAACCAATCAAATGCTGCCCGTAATAGAATATGGGCAGCTCTCCTAACAACATTTTTTGTATTAATTATAACTCAAGATTTGATCCTGCCGATTGCACCACTTAAAGAGTTAGAACAAAAACTTATTGATTATCGATTTGAAGAGAGAGGTGAAATTTCATTTAGTGATTCGGCAAATGTTATCATCCTCGAAATTACTCAAGAAGCGTATGATCAAATTCCGTCTACGTATAATTCATGGCCCTGGCCCCGAAAATATTTCGCAAAGATAATTGAAAATCTGAACGAAGCAGGAGTTAAAGCAATCGGAATCGACCTAATAATGTCCAACCCCGATAAATTTTCTGAAGACTATGATCTCGAACTAGTCAATACAATTGCGAAGCATCGTAATGTAGTAGTTGCAGGCAAAATAGATATTGAAGCCGAAGCCGCATTTGAAGGAAGGGGCGATAAAGCTATTGTTCGCAGTACAGAGGATAATTTTTCCAATATTTTTTTTAATGTTGACAGCTCTATAGGTATTGTTCAAGCGGTAGCCGATAATGACGGAGTTTATAGACGGTATGTTCCTTATATATTTTCAGCGGCGCAAAATGTAAAAGTTCCCTCATTTGCTTATGCTGTTCTAAATAAGTATTTAGAAAAACCCTCATTTTACACAGCGGAAAAAAAAGACGGCTCTTTTATTTATAACAATATTGTTATTCCCGAATATAAAGAGTCAACAATTCTTGTGAATTTTTATGGACCGAACGGAAAATTTCCGCGTGTAAAATTTATTGATGTTCTTGATGATTCGGAATTTTCTACGGTAGATGAAATTGATTTTGAAACTGAAATTAATACATGGGATAACCCGGATTATGGTTTAAAATATTCCGGTTTGTTCAAAGATAAAATTGTGTTAATCGGTTCAACGATGCCTGAAGATAAAGATATTATTCCGGTTTCTTTTTCTTCCGGGCAGCGCAAAGGTGATAATCTTCTTTATGGTGTTGAGTATCATGCAAACGCCATTCAAAATTTTATCGAGAATAACTTTCTCTATTCATTATCAAAACCAAGCGAAATAATTATTGTAATTGTGTTAACTATCGGGTTGTTCTTTATTACTTCCGTTCTAAAAAGAATTAAATCGAAGAAAGCAGTCTTAATCGAGTTAATAATAATTGCTTCGCTATTAATTATACTCTTTATCATTTTTAGATTGTCAGTGTATTTATTTGAATCTGATAATTTAATCCTTCCTGTTATTGACCCAATGCTTGCAATAATTTTTGGTTATGTAGGAAATACTGTGTACGAATTTTTTGTTGAAAGACAGCAAAGCACT
>CAYLVF010000353.1:0-3231 GCA_964387045.1 uncultured Melioribacter sp.
TGTTGTTTTCAATTAAATCAACAGTACAAATATTACCATTTGCCTCCTTAATTTTAACCTTTGTGAACTTGTTAATCAATTCATTATTGTATGGGTACTGTACTCGCAAATAAGATTCCGTAAATCCTTTCATCAATCCGTTTTCGTTTTGTTCTTCAAATAAAACTGTTTGCACTTTGCCAATCATTTTTCTATTGAATTCGGATTTTTTCTTATCACTTAATATACGAAGCATTTTATTTCTTTTTTTGCGAATTGTTACGTCAACATTACCATCTAAAGAAATTGCTTTTGTATCAGGTCTTTCCGAATAAGTGAAAACATGTAAATATGAAATCGGAAGTCCTTTAAGAAAATCATAAGTTTCTCTAAAATGCTCATCAGTCTCGCCCGGGAAACCAACAATTACATCAACACCTATTCCCAAATTAGGAATTTTTTCAGTCGCTTTGTAGATCAATTTTTGATACTCCTCAACTTTGTAGCGCCGCTGCATCATTTTTAATATTTCGGGGCTGCCGCTTTGCAAAGGAATATGAAAATGATTTACTAACTTTTCATTATCACGTGTTAAGTTAAGTATATCATCGTTGAGTAAATTTGGTTCAATTGAACTGATTCTAATTCTATAATCACCGTGCACGTATAACATTTTTTGAAGAAGTTCGTATAAATTCATTCCTAAATTTATACCGTAATCGCCGACATTCACACCGGTTAGAATAATCTCTTTATAACCCGCATTCAGTAAAGTTTTAAATTCAGAAATAACTTCATCCGGATTCATACTTCTGCTTTTACCGCGGGCAAGTGGAATTGTGCAAAATGAACATTTGTAATCACATCCATCTTGAATTTTGAAAAAAGCACGAGTTCGTTCATTCCCTTCAAGTTAATTTTATGAATTAAAATCATTAATTTCATTTTTCTCCGAGACGTAAATACATGAGAGTTCGTTTTTAGAAAAATCGCCGGTATAGTTGAATATGTTGAATTTTTCATTGCTGCCGAGAACAACATCAACTCCTTCAATCTTTGATAGCTCTTCAGGTCTAAGTTGAGCATAACAGCCGGTAACAGCAACAAAGGCATCGGGGTTATTTCTGAGTGCGCGCCTTACAATTTGTCGGCATTCTCTATCGGCATTTTCGGTAACCGTACAAGTATTAACAACATATACATCCGCAGCAGAGTCGAAATCGACAATTTCAAATCCTTTGTTCAGAAAATCTTGACCAATTGCGGATGTTTCCGAAAAATTAAGTTTACATCCTAATGTATGGAATGCTACTTTTTTGGACACTTTTTTCCTTTGCAAAAAAAATAGGGCTGCAGTTAAGTTATAAACAAAATTAACTAATTACAGCCCTAAAAAGTCTACCAACTATTACTTGTTTTCTTCTTCTGTTCTATCTTCTGCTTTATCTTCTGTTTTTTCTTTTTTTGGTTCTTCTGCTTTTTCTTGAGCAGGAGTTTCATCCTTTATTTCTGCCGGTTTTTCTTCTTTCTTTATTTCAGCAGGTGATGTAGGAGCCGGTGTTTCTTGTTTGTCTTCGTAAAGGTCAAAATCAGACGGATCGAATTTCCCCGTATCAGCTTGCTTGATATCGTTTACAGAAACTTTATCCAACTTAAATTGCTCAATATATTTTGCAATTTCTTCATCTGATTTTTCTTTCAAAGGAGCAATAGCACTCAAAACAATTTTCTTGTTTTCTTTATCAAACTCAAGAACAATAAGTTCGAGTTTCGTTTCTATTGGGAAACAGTAAGAAAGATTTTTTATTTTTGAAGGTGATAATTGAGTTCCCGGAATAAATCCATCAACTCCCAATGGGAGTTCGGCAATTAATCCTTTTTCAATAATACGAACAATTTTACCGTCAGTTTTCTTACCGGTTGCGTATTCTTTTTCAAAGTTATCCCAAGGATTATCGTTTATTTGTTTATGACCGAGTGATATTTTTCTTTGCTCGGTATCAACACTTAATACAACAACTTCAATTTCTTCACCCTTTTTAACAACTTCCCCGGGGTGACGAATTTTTTTCGTCCATGATAAATCCGAAATATGAACTAATCCATCAATACCTGGTTCAAGTTCAACGAATACACCAAAGTTTGTTAAGTTTCTTGCAATACCGGTATGTTTAGATCCGACGGGGTATTTTTTCAGAAGTTCCTGCCATGGATCCGGAGTAAGCTGTTTCATACCGAGAGAAATTTTCTTTTCGCCTTTATCCAGACTTAAGATAACAGCTTCAACAACTTGTCCCATCGATACAAACTGAGAAGGATGGCTTATATGCTGAGTCCAGCTCATTTCAGAAATGTGAATTAATCCCTCAATACCTTTTTCAATTTCAATGAATGCACCATAATCGGTAAGTGAAACAACTCTTCCTGAAACTTTATCACCAATTTTAAATTTCTCTTCGATTTTTTCCCAAGGATGTGGTTGCAGTTGTTTTAAGCTAAGTGAAATTCTTTTCTTTTCTTTATCGAAATCAGTAACAACAACTTTGATTTTTTCATCAAGTTTAACGACTTCACTTGGGTGATTAATTCTACCCCAGCTTAGATCGGTAATGTGAACAAGACCGTCAACACCGCCAAGATCAATGAATACACCGAAATCGGTAATGGCTTTTACAATACCTTCAAGAATTTGACCTTTTTCTAAGCCGTCTAGAATTTCTTTTCTTTGATCTGCGATTGTTTCTTCAATGAGTACTTTATGAGAAACAACAATGTTTTCGGTAGGGATGTTAACTTTAACAATTTTGAAATCCATTGTTTGACCGACGAATGCATCAAAATCTCTAACGGGACGAATGTCAATTTGTGAACCGGGTAAAAATGCTTCAATACCGTTTAAGTCAACAACCATTCCGCCTTTAATTCTCTTAAGAATTTTGCCGGGAATGATATCATCATTTTCATGCGCTTTAAGTATTCTATCCCATACTTTGAGAAAATCTGCTCGTTTCTTACTTAATACAAGATTTCCATCTTCATCTTCAACGCTCTCTATAACTATATCAACCTTATTTCCGATTTTTATTTCTTCGGTTGCGTTAAATTCTGTTTTAGAAATAGTACCGTCAGATTTGAATCCAACATCAATCACTACGTTATCGCCGGATACACCGACAATTTTTCCGGTTATGATTTCACCTTCTTTGATGTCGTAAAATGATTCCGAATATAACTTTGTAAGAACTTGTAATT
>CAYLVF010000354.1:0-3221 GCA_964387045.1 uncultured Melioribacter sp.
CGCTCAACCGTAATCTATTATATACAATTGAATAAGTTGTTGAATAAAAATTGAAAGATTTTCCGTATGGATTAAAAAGTCCCCCTTGTGCAATAGGATGTTCGTACTCAATATTCTGATATGCAACTCCGAGTGTGAAAAAGTTGAATAAATAAGCCGATACTATTCCACCAATTGTTCTTTCACTGGTTTGATTAAATCGAGAAATTTCACCGGCGGTTCGATGATAACCAGAAATTGGGAGCGATGTAATCTCCCCGGTTTCAATGTTAACATTTGCATCGCGTTTATTGTCCGAATAAAAAACAGTAAAATCAAAAATATCATATTCAACATTTGCGGCTGCACCACGGTAGAATTGATTTTCATCCGTACTGGTATAATCTCGTATACTTCTAGCCGAACGGGTTATGCCTCTGACTGCTTCACTTCCTTTTCCGAACGAATACGGTCCCCAATAAACCAATCCTTGCCCGAATTCAATTAGATAGTCACCGACAGTTATCTTTTTTATAAAATCATAGTTATTAAAAGAAAACGAGAATGAAGTGAAGTCATTAAATTTTGTTTCGCCCGGGTCTTTCTCAATAAGTGCAGCAAGATTGAAATTGCTGAATCTCAGTTTTGCTCTTTGATAACTTTTTAATTCAGAGCCGGCATAGTTACCGTTTGTAAAACCACGTCTAACTTGTAGGTCTTGAACAAATCTAGATCTAATTTCACCCGAAAAATCCGAGAGGTCAATAAATGGTTTATCAACAACTTCTCCATCGGCAATAAAGGTGAAAAATTGTAAAGCTCGTGCAAGGTTTAAATCCAATCCTTCGACAGCAAAGAGTTCTTGTATAGAAAAAAAACTGCCGAATCTTTCTCTGTAACTTAGAATGTTTTGCGCAGCGTTTAAGTCTAAGAAAGGAATTGTGAGCAAAGTATTCAGATCAGCCGTATTTAAGTTGATCGGATTATCTTGTAGGTCTTCTAACAGGTCATATAAAAAATCTTCTTCCAAATCGATGGAGGCTTCTTCCAAAAGGTCTAATATAAGTTGAGACGAAGTTAATGTAGAATCAGATTGAGAATAGGTTAACAATATAGATAAAAAGAATATTGGAATTATTTTTTTCATCATCTGGAGAAGAGATATTGTTTGATTTTTTCTTTTCTTGATGAAGTAGGATTAAAATCAATGATGATTCCCATTTGATGAGTCAATCCTAAATCGGGATGCGAGAAAAAAGCATAGTCAAGATTCAAGAATGAATAATGAATACCGATTCCCACAGAATAAGAACTCGGTTCACTCATAAAACCGGAGCGTAATGTTAAGTATTCTATAATACCATACTCAACCCCAAAACGAAATGAAGGTTCGAAGTCAATTTCTTTTTCAACAGAACCGTTAAATGTTATCTCGTCACTAAAATCATAACTGGCACCGAAACCCAAAACAAATGGAATTTGATCGGGGTCTGAACCGTACGTAGCTCTGAATAAATTATGAGCATACAGACCTACTCTGGTTATACCTGAGAGATAATACAAACCACCGACATTCAAAGTAAATGTGTTATCGCTTCCATATCTCTCAATCGAAAGATTTTGATAGAAGCCTGTTACGCCAACAAAAAATTTGTTATCGATGTTAGTTGAAAAGCTAAGTGCGATTTTATTTTCTTTGTATAATTCAAAACCATACTGCATATAACCGATTGCTATATTCCCAAAAGAAAAAGGTTCGATGTAAGCTGCATAAGCATTTGCCAATTCATTAACACCAAATGGAGAAGGAGAATAGTAAACGCCTAACTCACGCCAATTTATCTGCGCCAAACCGGAAGGATTTGTAAATAATGCGAATACATCATTTGAAAGTGCAGCATCAGAGTGAGATAAAGCAATTTGTCTGGCACCGGGTGAAACTTGTCCGAACGAAGTTGAGTATAAGACCAAGTACGACAGCAATGTTAAATGCAAAATTTTTTTCATATTTTTAAGTTACTTTATTGTCTAAAAAGATTCAAATTCCTAACTTTATTAAAATGTTATTTATTTGGGGAACATCCAATGAAAAAAATACTAATTCTTTTCGTTTTTATCCCGGTTTTAGTTTACTCGCAAGAAATACGTGCTAAAGTTACAGTTAATTATGAACAGCTTAATAATGCGGCAAAGGAAAGATTAGTCGATTTTCAATATGCTGTCGAAAATTATTTGAACGATACTCGATTTACCGAATATGATTGGGAAGGTGATCCGATAGCCTG
Organism: uncultured Melioribacter sp.; assembly: GCA_964387045.1. Taxonomy (GTDB): domain Bacteria; phylum Bacteroidota; class Ignavibacteria; order Ignavibacteriales; family Melioribacteraceae; genus SURF-28. The sequence goes on from CAYLVF010000354.1 coordinate 2,265, forward strand.
TTCTTTTAATATTTTTTTTACGGGAAGTTCCGGTGAAACGAGATATAGTGCTCAAGTTGTTGTCAACAGTCAAAGACCGATTTATAGGAGCCAGCGAAGTTCTTTGATTCTTAACGTGATGGATAAGGAATGGGGTTTTGAGTACGAAAGGAATCAAACCTTAAGATATAACCTTGTCAGTTTTGATCCGCTTACGAGTTTCTTAGATTTTTATGCTTATTTAATTATTGGTTTCGATATGGATTCTTTTAGCCCGCTCGGCGGTAGTCCTTTTTTTGAAAGAGCATATGAGATAGCTCTGCTAGGTGCTAATAGTGGATTCAGTAAAGGTTGGGCATTGGAAAGTTCGGCATATAATAAACGCAGTCTTCTCGATGAAATTCAAAATGTACAATACAATCAATTTCGTAGGGATTATTACGATTATCACTTCAACGGTCTTGATATTTACCAAGAGAAGAAAACTGTTGCTCAGAAAAATATGATTAAACTTGTTGATAATCTTTTTAATGCGGTTGATAAAATGGCGAGGAACAGCGTTTTATTAAAAGTATTCTTCGATGCAAAAGCAGGAGAGCTAGTCGATTATTTAGAAGGCGTTGACGAAACAGTTTTCAAAAAACTGATGAGAATAAATCCTGCAAATATTTCCAGATATGAGAAAGCAATAAGCGGGTAACGTAAATTCTAACTCCAATTTGTTTTACTTATAATCTTCTTCTCAAATTCATTGTCCGAAATAATGAAATAAAGATTATCAAGAATAGATGGATTGGTTATAATTGTTAACAAATTCATCTACTAGCGACAGTAATCCGTTATTTTACTAAATCTTTCTCATACACGCGATATTTTTTATACAAATCTCCGTTCATAGTTTCAGCGCCTCTATTCATCATTGTGTTATCTTCAAGAATCCAGCTTGCTTCTCCTCTTACGATATTTCTTTTTTCTGCA
>CAYLVF010000355.1:0-3215 GCA_964387045.1 uncultured Melioribacter sp.
CGATTTTAAAAATTTATTCTTTACATCCCGCCAAAATAACAACGAAGACATGAATGAGAAATAAGAAATCATCTATCAGAAATCAAAAATTTAAATTTTAGTTCAATATGAAACCAGGATTTTTAAATGAGAATAAATGTCCATTAATAAAATATCTTGCTATTATAAATTGATTAAATTATTTTAATAAGCAATTACAATACTATTAAAGTTATAGTAATCACTTGAAAAAAATTACAAGTACTTTTAATAGCAAACCGAAGCTGCTTGACCAAGTAAGACTAACTTTACGTAAGCTTAGATACAGTAAGAAAACAGAAGAAGCGTATACAAAGTGGATTAAGGATTTTATAATTTTTAATAACAAGCAGCATCCCGAAAAGTTAGATAATAAACATATATCGGATTATCTTTCTTACCTTGCTGTTAACAGGAGAGTTTCAGCATCAACGCAAAACCAGGCTTTGTGCGCAATAGTTTTTTTATATAAAAAAGTTTTAAACAAAGATTTCGGCTGGCTTGATGATGTTGTAAGAGCAAACAAAAGTTCGAGAATTCCCGTAGTGTTTTCCAAGAGTGAAGCAGTTAATGTCATTTCAAATTTATCAGGCATACCAAAACTTGTAGCATCAATTTTATACGGGAGCGGATTACGATTAAACGAATGTTTAACGCTGAGAGTATTGGATATTGATTTTGAAAATAAAATAATAACAGTCAGAAGAGGTAAAGGTGATAAAGACAGAACATCTGTTTTGCCCTCATCAATAATTCCCGAACTCAAAGTACATTTAAAAAATATTTTTGAAACTCATTATGAAGATTTAAAAAGAGGATACGGAGAAACAATATTGCCGGATGCAATTGAAAAAAAATTCCCGAATGCTTCCAAAGAGTTTAAATGGCAGTTTGTTTTCCCGGCAAATAAAAGAACAAAACTCGAAAAAAACGGAAAGATAACCAGACTACCTATTCATGAAAGCACAATTCAAAAAGCTATTACAACAGCCGTTAAAAAATCTAAGATAGATAAAAAAGCGGGCTCGCATACATTTCGACACAGTTTTGCTACACAACTTTTAAGTGACGGATATGATATTAGAACAATACAGGAGTTGTTAGGACATAAATCCTTAAGAACAACTATGATTTATACACATGTGTTAAAAAATATTTCTGGTGTAAGAAGTCCTCTGGACTAACTCTGTGTTATTCCTGAAATATTTTCGGATATAACACAAATAAGAATTTGCTGATTGAATTTGTTTTTGCTGAATAAATGAACTGTCAGAAGTAAAAATTAGGATTTAAAAATTCTGTTATTCCCGACAAATTTTCGGGAATAACAGAAAATTAAAATGTAATTAAACCCGAACTAGCGTCGGTATAAATATATGTTAGAACACAGCAAAATACTAAGGTATCAGATACTCTTGTGCTTGGCAAAAATTAGTTCACAAATTAAAGGGAAATAAAATGGCAACATTTTACTATGACCGTTTTTCAAATGAGAATATATACTCTCAATGGACTAAACATTTACAATCTGAAGGATATATCAAAGATATTAGTGACATTATTTCTAAAAATAGAAAAGAACTTCAAACAACTATCAATAATGCTTCTGGCGAACACCAAAAAGCAATTCAACAAGTATGTGGAAGTCTTGATGATGGTTTTGGGTTAATTAGTTCTCATTTATCTGATATTAAATATGAGTTGGGAGGAATCAGAGGAGAAATAAATGCTATGGCTTCAATGCTTGATTGGAAACTCTCTATGTTAATTGAAGAACAAAGGCTAACGAATCAATTATTAGGACATATTGCACAATTACTTAGAATTCCAGATAGCCAAAAGCAAAGAGTCTACTATATTGAGCAAGGGCTAAAATATTTGAAGAATGCATTTATAGAAGATATCAGCAGTTCTTTTTATGATGATGCCATTGATAGTTTTAAGGCAGCAGAAAATATTGAACGAAAAGATTTTATCATATTAAATAGAATAGGACAAATATATTTTTATTCAAAAAAACATATGAACATTCCTTTAGCTGAAGAATACTTTTTAAAATCAGCACGAGAAGCAATTGCTGAAGCAAATGTTGGAGGAACAACTACATCAAATAAATTGTCTCCATCCGGTTATCAACCCCTTCTTTCTTCACAAGATTATTTCAAATCTGCAACAGCAGAAGCTTATCTTTATGCAAGTCGAACTTGTTATTTACAACAAAAATTATCAGAGGCTGCAAAATACGCTGAAAAAGGATATTGTTTAATTCCAGAATTTGTTGAAGCTGGATTTGAACAAGCGAAATATCTTGCTGCTAATAATCAAATTGAAGAATCTGTAAAAGTTTTAGAAACAGTTATAAAAAAAGACCGCTATTATTCAGTGAAAACTCTTTCAGACCAAGACCTTTCTTCAAAACCGTTAGTGCTTAAACTCTTAGCAAATTTTCAACAAGAAGCTATTCAGAAAGCAAAAATCGAATACGATGATTGTAAAAGTATTATGAGCATAGGAAGTAAAGCAAAACCAACAATGGATAGGATAGAAGAAAACATTTCAAAAAAGAGTTTTTTATCCTGTATGTATGCACTCGATTTGTTAAATGCAGATTATCAAATACCATATAATAATTATACTATCAGTAGTTATAATGGAGAAGAAATAAACAGAAGAGCAATAAATGAAAAAATAAAAATAATTGAACTAATAAAAAAAGAAAATTATAGTGCGAATGAATTAGAATCATTGAAATCAAAGATAAAGAATAAAATTGTTACAACTCGTACTTTTGGTGGTTTAGGTATTGGTGTTTTATTCGGTATTGTTATTGGCTTCTTTAAAGGTTGTACTCTCAAGGATTTCTCAATGGATGGAAGTGTTTGGTTAAATACTATTATAGTTTGTGCACTAATAGGTACAGCCATCGGTGCATTTGTCGGTTTTGTTAAGGAAGTTGAAATTAAAGATTAAAATTAAAAAGTATATTAATAGCCAGAGTGTGTTCTAACAAGTGCTTCAACCCGACAGCGTTTTCGCACTCGGCTTTTTTATAATTTTTATGTTTGTCGTTCCGTTTCGGCTAACTTGTTTAAGGTGTTCTTTATAAACAATATTTTTTAAATTATTAATGTTTGTGCTTCTATTCGGCAGTCTTGTTCTGGGCTGCGGGTTAAGCACAAGAACGTATGTTTAAATAA
>CAYLVF010000356.1:0-3202 GCA_964387045.1 uncultured Melioribacter sp.
ATGTAACAATTTGCTTCAAGTTAATTAGATATTCATATGCCTCTTTTGCCGAAGAAATATCCGGCTCAGTTACAATTTCAGCTAATGGAGTACCACAGCGGTTGAGATCAACCAATGTATCCGAACCTTGATCGTGGATTGATTTACCTGCATCTTCTTCAAGATGAATTCTTTTTATACGAATTTTTTTATGTGTTCCTTTCTCAGATAATACCTCAATGTATCCGTTCTCACAAATCGGTTTTTCGAATTGTGATATTTGATATCCCTTAGGAAGATCCGGATAAAAATAATTTTTCCGTGCAAAAATTGATTGTTCGTTTATTTTACAATTCACGGCTAATCCCATTAATACCGCATACTCTATTGCATTTTTGTTGGTTACAGGTAAAGCACCGGGATGACCGAGACAGACGGGACAAACATTAGTATTCGGCGGTGAACCAAACTTAATTGAACAACCGCAGAATAATTTTGTGTTTGTCAACAATTGAGCGTGCACTTCTAAACCGATTACGGCTTCGTATTTTTGTTTCATACCTATTAGAAATTTTGAAGGGTAAATATAAGGAAAGGATTAGACAATCGTGAAGAAGGAGAGGGGAACAAGTCCCCTCTTAAATGTTTATTTAAATAAAATTCTTATACCGGCATTTACGGAAAAATTATTTGCGGTAAAAGATGGGTTGTCATCATCATCAACATCTTCCAAATCTAATTTTCTTTTCACAAAATGGTATGGTATTTCCGCAAAAATTGCAATTGTTTTTCCGATTTTGAAGTCAACGCCTGCAGCTAAATAAAAACCAAATGCAGTTTTAAAATCTTCTTCGTCTGCAGGAGCAAAGGATTTATAAGCAGCTTCGGGTTCCCATTTTAATTTACCCATATAAGCGCCGCCGCCGGCTTTTGCATACGGTTGGATTGCTTCGTTACCAATATTTACTCTTAAGAAACCACCAAGGAATAATTGAGTGATTTGAACCTCGCCGACTTTGTTTCCCGATTGTTCAACTTCAAAAGCGAAAGGAACCGCGGAGAAACTTGCATCGGCACCAAACTGCAGCATTCCATCACCCAGAGTGATTTGAATACCAATTGGAACATTCCCCGCTTGGTTTTCCGGTTTCATCTGGAAATCATCAAAATCAAAAGCTGATCTTCCGACCCCAATATAACCGGCTACACTTGATTGAGCATGGATAGTAACAGCAAATAAAAAGATAAAAATAATAGAAAGTTTTTTCATAACGCCCTCCACATTGGTTAATTAAACAAGATAACTAAATCTTGATATTGCAATATAATTTTTTGTCATTAAATAAAATGTGATTTTTTTGCTGAATAAAACATTTTGTCCTTTATTTTACTTTTTTGGGATTTATAAGGATATTTATAATTCAATTAGAATATTCGAGGATATTAAATGAAATTAGATGTTCTTGTCTTTGCTTCACACCCCGATGATGCTGAACTAGGTATGGGGGGAACAATTGCAAAATTTGTTAACTCAGGTTTTAAGGTCGGAATTGTAGACCTTTCACGAGGTGAGTTGGGAACACGCGGTACCGAAGAAATTAGAAAACACGAAGCTGAAAAAGCTTCTAAGAATTTGGGAATTTCTGCGCGCGAAAATTTAGGGTTGCCTGATGGTAATCTTAAATTAAGTGATAATTATGTCAATGCAGTAATTCAGCAAATACGCAGGTTCAAACCACAATTAATATTTGCTCCGTATTTTAATGACCGTCACCCGGATCATATCGGAACAAGCAGAATTGTAAAGGAAGCTTTTTTCTTCAGCGGACTAACAAAAATTCAAACGGAATTTGAAGGAGTTAAACAGCATCCTTTTAGACCGAATAAAATATTTTATTACATGCAGTACTATGAATTTACTCCTTCGTTCATTTGTGATATCAGTGATACTTTCGAAATAAAGATGACATCGATTAAAGCTTTCGGGACACAATTTTTTAATGAGGAAAACGAATCCGATGAACCGGAGACTTTCATCAGTCAAATGAACTTCATAAAATTTATCGAAGCACGTGCAAAATATTTCGGATTTAAAATCGGGAAAGAATACGGCGAACCATTTTTTTCCGAAGAAGAAATTGAATTGGATTTAACTAACTTTTTGAAATAGGAAAACTAGAATGAAAGTTGGATTAATCGGTACCGGACTAATGGGAAAACCGATGTCGCAGAAAATAAAGGATGCCGGTTTTAATATTACTGTATATAATAGAACAATTGAAAAAGCAAAAGTACTTTCGAATTATGGAATTGATGTTTCCAAATATTCAACAAAATTAATAGAATCAGTCGATGTTATTATTACAATGCTTTCCGATTTTAACGCAATTGTGAGTTCATTGTTCTCGGATAAAACTGCATTTGAAAATAAAACAGTAATTCAAATGAGTACAATCTCTCCGAAAGAAAGCATTTTATTAAAAGAACGAATTAATAAATTAGGCGGAAAATATTTTGAAGCACCTGTTCTCGGAAGCCTTCAGCAAATTGAAGAGGAAAAATTAATTGTCCTTGTTGGTGGTGCCGAAGATGACAAAAATAAGTATGAAAAATTATTCGAATCATTTAGCAACAAAATTGTTTACATAGGTGAAGTGGGGAAGGCGGCTGCAATTAAATTATCACTCAATCAATTGATTGCATCCGAGACCGCAGCATTCTCAATGAGTTTGGGTTACTTGCGTGAAAATAATGTTGACGTTGAAAAATTTATGGATATTCTTCGAGGAAGTGCGTTATACGCACCTACCTTTGATAAAAAACTTAACAATTTTTTGGAACGTGATTTTGATAATCCTAATTTCCCTCTTAAACATCTTTTGAAGGATGTAAGATTAATGATAAGTGAGTTTCAACAAAATGGAATTAATACGTTACCTCTTGAGGGTGTTGAAGAAATAATTAAAGAAGGGGTTGAAAAAAAATTATCCGAGAAAGATTATTCATCGCTTTACAATGTTATTCATCCACCCCCAAAGAGTTAATTATTATATTGACAGTCAATTATCACCATTCAATTACATTTCACTTTGCCCAAAGAGGCATTGTATCAAGATCAATATTAAATACAAAAACACCGATAACTAAAACAACCAAGGTGATAACTATTATTCCTATGATGTTGAGTGCAAAACCGCATTTTACCATCTCATAAATTTTTACT
>CAYLVF010000357.1:0-257 GCA_964387045.1 uncultured Melioribacter sp.
AAAATAACAAAAATAGATATTGCTTTACATGTTGAAAGTTTCACAACCGATGCTGTTGTTATCACTGCACAAGCTGCTGAAGATTCTGAAGCAGGTTTGCTTGTTAAAAGACAAAAATCATCTGCCGTTAGTGATGCAATAAGTGCCGAGCAAATTTCAAGAACTGGAAGCAGTGATGCCGCAGAAGCAGTTAAACAAGTAGTTGGTGCATCAATTGTTGATGGTAAATATGTTTATGTAAGAGGTTTGGGCGATCG
>CAYLVF010000357.1:267-3201 GCA_964387045.1 uncultured Melioribacter sp.
CAAGTTCGGACCCTAATAAAAAAGCTTTTCAATTAGATTTATTGCCGACTAATCTTCTAGACAATATTGTTACAATAAAAACATTTACACCGGATAAACCCGGAAACTTCAGTGGCGGTATAGTTGATATCGGTACGAGAGGTTTTCCTGATGCATTCACGCTTAGTTTTTCTTCGTCGGTAACTTATCATGGTCAAGCAACAGGGAATAGTGATTTTCTTACTTATACGGGTGGTGGCAATGATTGGTTTGGCTCTGATGACGGAACACGAAGTATTCCTTCCATACTTAGTAATCCGGAGACCAAAGTACCATCCGCCGTTGAAGCCCGGTTTGATGATAGCAAAGCACAAGTACTAGATAAAATGTCGAACGCATTCAATAATATTTTGGATTTGAATAGAGAAGCGCCACCGGTTAATCAAAGTATGTCGCTTTCATTTGGTGATAGAATCACACTAGGGAAAGAATCTAATCTAGGCTATTTAGGAAGTTTTACTTTTGGAAGAAATTTTTCTTATTACGAAGATGGTGAAGTAGGTATATATAATTGGAGCCCTGGAGTTAATTCACTGAATAATCAACTGAAACTAAAAGATGCAAAAGGCTCGGCTGGATCAACACTTGGTGCTCTCACTTCCGTTGCATTCAATATTAATTCCAACCATCAAATCAGCGGTAATGTTTTTTACTCAAAGTCAGGAACTTCAACAGCGCGGTTTCAAGAAGGTGTTTGGCCTCAAGAGTTAGATAACACGCGAATTGTTAGGAACAGAGTTTTAGGCTGGATAGAAAGAGATGTACTTTCATACCAAGTTAGAGGAGAACACTTGTTTAGCTCTTTCTTAGGTACAACTATTGACTGGTCAGCTTCATTTGCAAAAACTACACAAGATGAACCCGACTTAAGATTATTATTTTCAATAGAAGACACAACAAAAACACCAAGTACTCATACAATACGCGGTTCAAATTTTGATGACCCGGCGAGATACTTCAGATATTTAGAAGACAATTCGAATACTTACAATGTCAACCTTTCGGTTCCGTTTACACAATGGAGCGGTTTGGCAAGTAAAATTAAAGTTGGTGGTTTATATCAAACCGCCGACCGAAAGTTCACCGAAAGAATTTTTACTTATCTCCCTGTTAATGCTTTCTTTAATGAAGTCAACGGTGATATTACAGAACTTTTTTCGGATAAATACAATGGATTACTAAGTACCGATACACTAAGTAATGGTACCTTACGTTATAACTTCGGTAATGTAATTAGAGATAACTCAAGACCAAGGAATAATTATTTCGGCGATCAAACAGTACTTGCCGGTTACTTAATGATTGACTTAGCAATTTTTGATCGACTGAGATTGATTGGGGGTATTAGATATGAAACCACAGAAATGGAAGTAGTTAGTAAAGATACAACTCTTGGTAAGGGTAATATAAAAGAAAATGATTTGCTGCCATCAATAAATTTAGTTTATAGTCTTACAAACAATATGAATCTTAGATTCGCAGCAACTCAAACACTTGCCAGACCAACATTCAGAGAGTTAGCCCCATTTTCATCCAAAGAATTTGTTAATGGTTTTGAACTTCAGGGTAATCCTAATCTAAAAAGAACATTGATTGAGAATTATGATTTGAGATGGGAATGGTTTACAAGACCCGGTGAAATATTAGCCATTAGCGGCTTCTATAAAAAATTGAAAAATCCTATTGAACGATCTTTTGCAATCGGAACAACGGAGTCAAATAGAATTGTTACTTACACAAACGTAGATAAAGCAACTATTTTAGGTGCGGAATTTGAAGCAAGGATTAGATTAGACCATATATGGAAAGAACTTTCCAATTTTACATTAGGTGCAAATCTTTCTCTCGTTGATTCGGATATTGATATAGCAGAAGATGAATTGGCATCTCGTCTTTCTATCGATTCAACAGCAAGCAGAGAAAGAGATTTACAAGGTCAATCTAATTTCATTATTAATCTCGACTTGTCCTATACAAACTTTTCTACCGGAACAACAGCAAGTTTATACTTTAACACTTTCGGTGAGAGACTTTCGAGAGTATCAACAAACTTAACGCCCGATGTATTTGAACAGCCTGCTGCTCAGCTCGATTTAGTTGTTAGTCAAGAATTATTCTCCAACTTCTCAATGAAGTTATCAATTAAAAATATTCTCAATTCTAGTTACCGTGAAGTTTATAAGTACAGAGATCAAGAATATATTTTTCAAGAATATAAAAGAGGTATGACTTACTCTGTCGGTATATCATACAAAATTTAGAACATCAATTACCAATTAATCATAGGAGCAACATATGAATCGATTCCTTTCACTCATTCTTTTTGTAATCTTTCCGATTATTCTTTCTGCACAAGTTGTTGTAACGGAAGATATATCTACCGATGCAACATGGACGGCAGACAACGAATACATACTCAACGGTCTTGTATTTGTTAACGAAGGCGCAACATTATCAATTGAACCCGGCACTGTAATTAAAGGGCGTTCACAAGGCAATATAACAACAGGTGAAGGTGCAAGTGCATTAATAGTTAGAAGAGGCGGTAAGATAATGGCAGAGGGAACTGCCGCAAATCCGATAATATTCACATCAGAATTTGATGACTTGTCAATTCCTGATGATCTTACAAATGAAGATAGAGGTTTGTGGGGTGGAATAATAATCTTAGGAAGAGCAACAACAAATCAGCCGACAACAGAAAACCAAATTGAAGGTATTCCAAGTGAATTGGATGCAAAGTACGGCGGTAATGATGATGACGATAACTCGGGTGTATTAAGATATGTATCAATTCGTCATGGCGGATTTTCAATAAGCGGTGTACCCGGAGATGAAATCAACGGATTAACAATGGGCGCAGTAGGAAGAGGTACAACGATTGAATACATAGAA
>CAYLVF010000358.1:0-3193 GCA_964387045.1 uncultured Melioribacter sp.
ATCCCCGGGATTTGTTGATTTAATTTTGTTTTGTAATAAATAAAGGATTTACATTTTATCATGGAAAATCCCGGGGATATATATAAAGAAGCACTATGGTGGGAAACCCAAGATAACGGAAAGATTCTCTGCACTTTATGCCCACGCTATTGTACTATCGGAGAAGGTCAAAAAGGTTTCTGCTTCATTCGTGAAAACATCAACGGAAAACTATATTCAATCGGTTACGGAAGACCTACCGGTTTTGCGGTAGACCCGATTGAGAAAAAACCGCTTAGTCATTTTTATCCCGGCACAGATATATTAAGTTTTGGAACTGCCGGGTGCAATCTTGGTTGTAAGTTCTGCCAGAACTGGACAACCAGTAAATCGAAATATGATGACCTTCGTTCAGTAGAAGCCTCTCCGGAAGATGTAATAAAAATTGCAAAAAAATATAAAACTCCTTCAATAGCTTTTACATATAATGACCCAACTATTTTCGGTGAATATGTAATCGACATTTCAAAACTCGCACGAGAAGAAGGAATAAATTCCGTAATGGTTACAGCAGGTTACATTGACAAAGAAGCCCGCAAAGATGTTTATAAATATATTGATGCCGCAAATGTTGATTTGAAAGCATTCACGGAACAGTTTTATCATAAAATTACTTTCTCACATCTCAATGATGTTTTAGATACTTTATATTGGTTAAAACATGAAACCGGTATTTGGTTTGAAATCACAACGCTCTTAATTCCGGATGAAAACGATTCCCAAGAGGAAATTCAACAAATGTGTGATTGGATTTTAGAAAATCTTGGTGATCAAGTTCCGATTCACTTCACTGCATTTCATCCCGATTTTAAAATGTTAGATAAGACAAGAACACCAGCTTCAACATTAAACATGGCAAGAAATATTGCACTTAACAGCGGGATTAAATATGTATATGTCGGCAACGTTCATAGCTTAGAGGGACAAACAACATACTGCCCAAACTGCAATGAACCGCTTATTATTAGAGACTGGCATTCTGTGATTGATAATAAATTGAAAGACGGTAAATGCTGGAAGTGTGATACAAGAATTGCGGGAAGATTTTGATTTGAAAACCCCGGGATTTTTCATAATTAACTTTATTTAACCAAATTTTATTTAACATATTTCTTTTGACAAATCCCGGGGTTTTTTCGGAGAATTAATGGACACAAAAAACATTATAGAGAGCGCACTCGACTTAAGTCCTGCTGAAAGACTAATAATTATTGAAACACTTTCGAAAAGTTTAAGCGAACCAAATATTGAAATCGATAAATATTGGAAAGATGAAGTTGAACAAAGATATACAGCATATTTAGAAGGCAAATCGAAAACTATTCCGTATACTGAATTAACCTAATTTCCATACATCAAACTTCTCTTCTTCCTGAATGATCTTTTTACTTACAGTAATTTCCTCACTTATATTTTTATTAATATCTTTGACCCAATGTTTTTATTAATAAATATTCAGGGGAATAAATGTATCGCTTAATACTGATCATTTTAATAACTACCTTATCTTTTGCTCAATCCGGTTTTATAAAATCCGATAACCTAATGAAGACTGTTGAGTACCTTGCAAGCGAAGAACTTGAAGGAAGACTCGGAGGAAGTGAAGGTTATTTTAAAGCTGCTGTATTTGCTGCAAATGAATTTCATAAATTGGGACTAAAACCTTACCAAGAAAAATCCTACTTCCAAAAGTTTAATGTTGAGTTTAACGAAATACTTCCGCCTTGCTCGCTGAATCTAATCGAGAATGAAAAGATTGTAAAAGAATATAAGCTTGGTAACGATTATGTTTTCCGCGGCTTTACCGGTTCGGGAGATCTTACCGGAGAAATAGTGTTTGCCGGATATGGAATCTCATCAGAAGAAATTGGTTATAATGATTATGCCGGCATCGATGTGAAAGATAAAATTGTAATGGTGTTTAAAGAAAATCCGAGATGGAAAATTAATGATAAAAATTGGTCTGAAGGCACTCCCCGACCTAAATCGATAGTTGCTGCTATTCATGGAGCTAAAGCAATATTATTCGTATCATTTCCGAATGATCAAAATCCGAGAAAACCGATTGGCAGTGTTTTGCACGGAAGCGGAGAACAGTTAATTGATTTTCCTCAGCTTCACATTGATTTAAATGTTGCAGATAATCTATTCAAAAATTCAGGTTACACTTTAGCCGAACTTCAAACAAAAATTGATAACGAGAAAAATCCTTTCTCTGTTGAATTAAATTCGAAAGTACAAGTTGTAGTAAACGCAAAATATGAGAATGAGAAAGAGACGGTAAACGTAATTGGAATATTACCGGGAAATGATGAAGAATTAAAAGATGAATATGTTATACTTGGTGCACATTTGGATCATGTCGGTCAGCAAGGTAAAAAAATATATTTCCCCGGGGCAAATGACAATGCTTCCGGCTCGGCGGCGGTAATAGAAATTGCAAGAGCATTTGCAGAGCAGAATGTTCAAACCAAACGATCAATCATATTTGTACTCTTCTCAAATGAAGAATCGGGATTGGAAGGGGCACAATTTTTAGCCGATAATCTTCCGGTTGATAAAAATAAAATTATTGCAATGTTGAATATGGATTGCGTTGGGCATGGCGACAGCATCCAACTTGGCAACGGAAAAAGCGCTCCTAATTTATGGAATTTGGCTCGTGAACTTGATAAGCAAAATGCAAATCTAACCGTTGCTGCCACTTGGTCAGGCGGTGGTGCGGATTTAACACCGTTTCATAATTTAGGTTTCCCCGGTTTATATTTTGCAAGCCGGTTTAGTTATACTCATCTTCACTCTACAACAGATAAACCGGAAACTTTAAACCCTGTTCTATTTGAAGAAATCACCAAGCTTGCTTTTAGAACTTTGTATAAAATAGCGAATAGTAATTTTGAGAAAGAGGAAATAATCAATAAATAGTACGAATGCTATAAATTTTCCCGCAGTCATAATAACTGCGGGATATTAATTAGTAATGTTTACTTGATCAGCATCATCTTCTTACTGTCGATAAAATCATTTGATTCTAGTCTGTAGATATAAATTCCGCTTGCCAAATTGCTTGCGTCAAATTTTACTTCGTATCTTCCGTCATTTTGGAATTCATTTACTAATGTGGTTATCTCTCTGCCGAGAATATCATAGACAA
>CAYLVF010000359.1:0-3158 GCA_964387045.1 uncultured Melioribacter sp.
ATATAGTTTTTAATTTCAAAAAGTCAAAACTTTCTGGAATTTTAACTTCTTCCAATTTCTCCATTTTCTTTATCAAATCTTGTTGACGCTGTATATATCCTTCATACTTCAATTCAATTTCAACCTGTTCAAGAGCTTTTTCATTATTTAACAGGGGTCTAACGAGAGGATATTTTTTGTGATCAAGTTCTTGTAAAAGGTCTTTCAAATTTAACTCCGGTCTTTTTGTTAATTTGCTAACAGGCTCGGCGTTATCGATAAGATTTGTTGCTTTCGATTCAAGCAAATTATTTATCTCATCAGGTTTGAATTTTATTTCTTCGAATAAGTCTTTACTTTTTGTAATTAATACTTCCCTCTCTTTCATATCTCTAAATTCATCATCTCTTATTAAACCAAAACGATGACCAAACTCATATAATCTTCTATCTGCATTATCTTGTCTGAGTAACAATCTATGTTCCGCTCTTGAAGTGAACATTCTGTAAGGTTCATCGGTAGATTTTCCCACAAGATCATCAATCAATACACCGATATAAGCATCACTTCTTTTCAGAACAAACTCTTCTTTTTTTCCTAATATTTTTAAAGCGGCATTAATTCCGGCAACCAAACCTTGCCCGGCAGCTTCTTCATAACCGGAAGTACCGTTTATTTGTCCTGCAAAGTAAAGTCCCTTTATTAATTTTGTTTCCAAAGTAAGATCAATTTGGTATGGCGGGAAATAGTCATATTCAACGGCGTAACCGGGGCGAACCATTTCTGCATTTTCCAATCCCGGAATTTTTGCAATTGCCTCTCTTTGAATTTCTTCAGGTAAGGAAGTTGAAAATCCATTAACGTAAATCAAGTCCGAATCCAATCCTTCCGGCTCAAGAAATATTTGATGATTTGGTTTATCAGAGAATCTCACAATTTTGTCTTCAATTGAAGGACAATACCGAGGACCAACGCCGTTAATTAATCCACGGAACATTGGCGAACGGTCAAAACCTTTTTCTAAAATTTGATGAACTGTACTGTCTGTTTTAGTTAACCAGCAGCTAACTTGCGGAAGCAAAGGAAATTTAGATTTATCTGTTCTTCGTGAAAACGGTTGCGGATTTTCATCACCGGGTTGTTCTTCTAAAATATTATAATTGATTGACTCAAGTTTGAGTCTCGGCGGGGTTCCGGTTTTTAATCTTCCGGATTCAAATCCCATTTTTATAAGAGATTCCGTTAACCCAATTGCCGGTTGTTCACCAAACCGACCTCCTTTTGTAGCATTCAAACCTGTATGCATTAATCCGTTTAAGAAAGTCCCCGAACAAACAATTAATGCTTTACAGCCGATTTCATTACCTTTTAGAGTTCGAACTCCGACAATTTTCTTATCTTCTTCAATTGCCTCGATGACGGAATCTTCAACAATTGCTATATTTTCTGTCGAGGAAATAATTTTTGTAGCTTCAACCGAATAAAGTTTTCTATCGGATTGACATCTTCCTGCCCAAACTGCGGGACCTTTTGATTTATTTAGGACTCGAAATTGAATACCGCTTCGATCGGCAATTTGTCCCATTACCCCGCCAAGCGCATCAATTTCATGAACGAGGTGACCTTTGGCGCTTCCACCGATTGCCGGGTTGCAGGACATCCTTCCGAAGGCGGTTTTGTCCATAGTTACAACACCAACCGAAACACCCATTTTTGCCGCCGCATGAGCGGCTTCAATTCCGGCATGTCCGCCGCCAACTACTATTAAATCAAAATACATTTATGAGATTTTCCTTTCTTTTCTAACCTTTTATAAAGTTTCACGTGAAACAATCACTAAAGTAACCTTCGAGGTTGCAAAGCATGTAACCTCGAAGGTTGCTCTGATATCTTTCTGTTTCACGTGAAACTCTTCAAAAAATTGGGGTTTTACTTCCCAATACAAAATTTTGCAAAGATATTATTAAGAATATCATCTGTTGTTACTTTGCCAATAATTTCTCCCAGTGAACTTTCTGCATTTCTAAGGTCTACCGCAATAAATTCTCCGCTCATTCCATTTTGAACCGATTCTTTTGATTGTTCAAGATGCTGCTTTGCCTTTTTCAGTGCGTTAAAATGTCTCAGATTTGAAACTATTGCTCCTTTTTCACTATAATTTTCTGAACCGATTGCCTTTTGTTTCATTTCACGAAAAAGCAATTCAATCCCCTCTCCGGTCTTAGCCGAAATCTGAACATCATTTTTAATTTTGTGATTATGCTGTAAGTCAATTTTATTTACGATTCTTAGAATCTTTTCCTCACTAGTAAGCTGTTTCAATTCCGAATAAAGGTCTTCAGCAAATCCGTCAATCACATCATTAAGGAACAAAACCACATCTGCATTCTCTACTGCATCACGACTTCTGAATACTCCTTCTTTTTCAATTGCGTCTTCGGTTAAACGAATTCCGGCGGTATCATAAAGTCTGAATAAGATTCCGTCCAAAGAAAATTCTTCGCGAATTACATCACGAGTTGTTCCGGGAATTTCGCTCACAATCGCGCGCGATTCTTTAAGCATATAATTTAACAATGACGATTTACCGACATTGGGTTTTCCTACAAGAGCTACATTTACACCGTCTCTAATTAACTTTCCAAATGCGTATGTTTTTAGTAATTCATCAATTTCAATAACGATTTCATTTATTCTTTCAATGACTTTTTCTTTCGGCAGAAATTCCAAATCTTCTTCTGCAAAATCCAACTCCAATTCCAGCATAGATGATGAGTTAATTAACAATTCCCGCAAAGAGTCAACTTTAGCCGATAAAATTCCGTCAAGCTGATTTCTGGCGCCTCTTAATGACGCTTCTGTTCTGGAATTAATGACATCAACTACAGCCTCGGCTTGAGCAAGATCCATTCTTCCGTTTAGAAAAGCCCGCTTTGTAAATTCGCCCGGTTCGGCTAATCGTACGTCTTTATCTAAAAATGCTTCAATTATTTTTTGAACGATGAGTTGACTGCCGTGAGTGCTTATCTCTACCGAATCTTCACCCGTATATGAATGAGGTGCACGGAACACGGACACAAGCACGTCATCAATCACTTCATCAAAATATTTGATTCTGCCGTAATGAATTGTATGAGACTTTACGCCAACCAATTCTACTGCCCCGGTGAAAACAGAAT
>CAYLVF010000360.1:0-1477 GCA_964387045.1 uncultured Melioribacter sp.
AACTCTTCCAGAAAGCACGTTTTTTCCCCCCATGGCAAATATTTTAGCAGTAAAGATTTTTGATAAATTTCATCTTTTGGACTAATATGGGCAAGATATCCAAATTTTTTGGGATAATAAATGATTATTGAAGTACACGGCCCGACTCCTTGCGTTTCAAGTACTTCCCCTGATCTTGTCATACAGAACTCATTCATATCAACCCTTTTCCCTTTTATGCTCCTGCTCATTTCTTTTCCAGATGTGTTCATTTTGGAAGCTATGTTGGTATAATACTCTACTATCCTGGGAAGGTAGAATTTTTTATATTTTTGATAATGATTTGAAACAGCTTCATCTTCGTCAATCTCAGCTATGATTATCCATGAATGCCCGAAGATATCAAATTGTTCGAAAGAACTGAGAACCCTTACATCCCGGTAATCATTTATTATCATTTTCCCGGATTCTCTGGTAAGGGCTAATCTGATAGCATCTGTATCGATTTTCAGTTTTAGAATAGTACTGTCTTCAATAAACCTCGAATCAGTCAGCATGAGTTTATTTTTGTTTACCAGATAAACTTCACCAGTCCTTCCCAAACCTTTATGGCCAGAAAGTATGGCGTTGATTTTATTGATAGGGAATTGGAGCGCCAACCACCCAAGCATTTCATTGTTTTCCTGTACTGGTTTCAGAAAAAAGGCAGCTGGCTCGTCTGACGGAGAATAAAATTCATAATCCACGAATTCGCTCCGGTAAAAAGATTTGTGTGGTAATCAGCCTCATGTTTGATGCTGTGAAAAACAAAACCCTTATTGTCTATAAAAAGAATATCATAAAAATCTCCGTATTTCTTTACATAATGCACATCCATTTCGTACTCTAACTTGTAAAGAGATGGGGCATCTGTCCTCATTGGATTTGAATTACAATAGTTTCTCATTACAGTGAAACAATGTAATATCTTCTCGTCCCTGTCCACCTCATGAACCGTTTGTTTTATTTTGCTAAAATAGTCGATCATTTGTCTTTTCTTTGTTACTTTAATTTTGTCAAGCACTCTGAAATATGCTTCTATCTCATCATGCTGCGGTGATTGCGCACAACCGAAAAGGACGAGAAATAGAATAGTGCATGCCATAAAACAAACAATGTTTTTTGTTATTCTGAGAATATTCAACGACAGGGTTTTCAAAGTATCTCCACTATTGATTGATTTCAAGTATAATGCCGGATTTAAAATATCAGACTTAACCATACTGCTGATGTTGGTTTATACGCCGAATTCACCTTCCCGTGAAATAGTATTGATGGATTCGCTCTCGTTTCATCTACCCTACCGCAAATCCGCAGAAATAAAATGAAACTTTCTATACAATCAAGTTCATTAGCTAAGTTCCTTGGTCTAAGTGCATTGACTTTTCTTCCATACACAGATAAACAGGAACGTCTTTACAGCGCCTGCGAATCCAGGATGTCATATTTTTGTATATGA
>CAYLVF010000360.1:1487-3126 GCA_964387045.1 uncultured Melioribacter sp.
ATCCGGAAAACGATTTTCAATGATCTTTTTCAGTCGTGGTGTCATGCGCAGTGTTCCAAGACTTATCCAGGCGATATCTCCTCCATCGATGGCATTAAAGATGTCATGAATCAATGTTTCATAATCGGCTTCCCATCCTGGGTAGTAAATAATCGGGTCAAAATGGAAGGCGACCCGGTATTCGCAATCAACGCATTTCTGCGCAGCTGCTAAACGTTGGGGTAACGTAGCGGTAAAATATTCAACGGTTTCCACAATATGCTGGGGGTTCATCGACCAGGAGACGACTATATTATTTGCCCCTGGCACCGAAGTCAAAAGACCAATATTATCGCTCTTTGTTTTAAACTCGAACGTGCTTTTGGGATAGCGCCGAAAGAATTCGACGATCTGCGGCGAGTATCCTGTAATGTGGTCGAAGACCAGAGAATCGGTTAACTCGCACGAGCCGCAACGGATGTCATGCTTCAAATTCTGAAAAGCCAAAAAAAAGTCCTCAATATTGACAGGCAGGATAATGCCGGGTGAATTGATATAATCCTGCAAAACACAATAGGAGCATTCATACACACATCCACTTCCCAGATTAACAATAAAATAACCACACGATGCGGATTTGCTGGAACACGGACACCGTTTATAGAAATCATAGTTCTCGCGCACAAGGTAAAAATTCTCTGACCTTCGGTTATAGTCTTCGATTCTAAACTGTTTCTTCTCTGTATGCTCTTTGTAAGTCTTGATTATTTCAATATCGCTTGTTGGAAATTGAGCCACTACCCTTTTAACCATTTCAGTATGCAAAACAGATTCTTCTATGAACAGATTTCTGGGTTTGATCTGTGGTTTCAAAGTAACATCCACTTGCAATGCCGGATTAATGCTAATATCGGAAAAAGATGGCCTGATTTTGTTGCCCTTAACGGCAAGAGATGGGTAACGCCGTTTCAAGAGATAATCTTTCAGCAGGGAAAATCGACTTGGTGGTTTTGGCAAGCACCCAACAACCTCTGTATAATCGATGCGTTCACGCTTGGCAATCTCAAACAGAAGCCGGGAGACCTCTTGCTGTTTATTTACACCAAGGTAAGGGTAGATTGTATTAACAAAAGTCTTGATTTGTTCAGGATTGATAATCACTGTAATTTTTACTTTAAAAATTATGCACAGCGTACTTGTACTTGAATATTATACAAAAACATTTTTTGCCTCTACTTATTTTTATCATTGTGATAGAAGTGCCCTCAAAATGTCAAAATATTTTTATGAAAAGTACTAAACAATTTCTGAAATGTTCCGATATTTTAAGATACTATACGATATTTTTGTTATAAACCATAGTCAACAACACAAATTAAGGAGGCAACCATTATGGTCGGCAACATTACGTCAAAAATGTCCATTGATAATAATATAGAGATGGTTAAAAAAGCTATGGACTTAATGAAGATGCAGGGGGAAACGGTATTAAAGCTTATCGAAGAACAAAAACAGGCAAATGAGAGTTTTATCAATCCCGAAGGGGTTGGTAAAAATGTAGATGTTTACGCATAAATGAGTTTAAATCCGAAATTGTTGTGATAAAACTATCCGGAAATTTATCTTTGGCGTTTCACCATTGAAAGGTGAATGCAAATCA
>CAYLVF010000361.1:0-3116 GCA_964387045.1 uncultured Melioribacter sp.
TTATAAAGAATTTTATGCTTACGGCTGGGGAAGTTCAACCGCTTCTTCTTTTGAAGTAGATAAAGAAGGAAGAATCGATATTGTTTTCGATAAAGAAAAATATGAACCGGGGGATAATGCGAAAATTTTATTTATGACTCCCTTCGCAGGTAAAATGTTAATCACTTTTGAAAGAAACGGAGTTTACGAACATCAATACGTTGAAGTGAAAGACAGATCGTATGAATTGAACATTAAAACAAAAGATTCGTTCATGCCCAATACTTATGTTACCGCAACTTTATTCAGACCGCATAAAATTGATAACCAAGCACCGTTTTTAGTTGCTCATGGTTTCGCTTCAATGAAAGTTGAAAAAGCAAGCAACAAATTACCGCTTACTATATCAGCCAGCGAAAAAGTAAAACCGAATACAAAACAAACAATATTAATTAAGACATCACCCAACAAAGATATTTACGTAACGTTAGCTGCGGTTGATGAAGGAATTTTACAAATAAAAAATTATCAATCACCGGACCCGTATGCATATATGTATGCGAAGCGTCCGTTGAAAGTTTCTTCTTATGATTTATATAAACTACTGTTACCGGAAATTATTTCAACATCATCTTCAACCGGTGGTGATAAGTTGGCTGCCGAGCTACAAAAAAGAGCTAATCCAATAACGACCAAGCGGTTTAAACTTGTTTCCTTTTGGAGTGGGATCAGAAAAACCGATTCAAACGGTGAAGTAAAAGTTGAATTGAATATTCCGCAGTTTAACGGTGAGATAAGATTAATGGCTCTTGCTTATTCCGGTTCTAAATTCGGAGGTGCGGATAAACCGATGAAAGTTGCCGATGATTTAATACTTGAACCCGAAATTCCCAGATTCCTCTCGGTTGGTGATTCACTTGTCATGCCGGTAACTGTTATTAACACAACAAACAAAGAGGGGAATGTAAAAATAAATGTATCTGTGGATGGTCCGATAAAACTAAAATCTAACTCGTCGGTAGATGTAAATGTTAAACCAAACTCTACTGCAAAAGGAATTTTTGTTATTACTACCGCGGATAAAGTCGGTAAAGCAAAAATAAAAATTGAAACAAGCGGTTTGGCAAAAGTAAGTGATGAAATTGAAATAGGAATTAGACCTGTCTCACCTTATGTAACCGAAACGGGTTCGGGTTCAATTAAAGCAGGAGCTGAAACTTCAATTAATATTCCAAGTAACTTTTTTGATGGAACTCAATCAACAGTTTTAACAATTAGTAAATTCCCTGCGATAAAATTTGCCAAACAATTAAGAGACTTAGTTGGATTTCCTTACGGATGTTTAGAACAAGTAGTCTCTAAACTTTTTCCGCAATTATATTTTGATCAGCTTGCAAAAGTTGTTGCACCGGAACTTTATCGAACAAACAACCCTGTTTATTTTGTTAAAGAAGGAATCAAGAAAATAGAGTCAATGCAGTTATACGACGGTTCATTTTCTTATTGGCAGGGATCACCTAATTCAAATTATTGGAGTACGGTTTATGCTGTTCATTTCCTGCTTGAAGCAAAAAAAGGAGGTTATCAAGTTAACCAAACTGTTTTGAATAATGCGTTAAACTATCTTCAAACCAAAGTTAAGGAAAGAAGTGTTGTTGATTATACAGCATACAACGGGACAAGAAGAACGGTAACTAAAATTGCAAATAAGTCAACTATATATGCATTGTATATTTTAGCACTTGCCGGTAAAGCAGATCTTTCAACAATGAATTATTATAAAGCTCGCCCGCATTTACTTTCTGAAGATACAAAGTATTTGCTTGCAGGCGCTTTTGCCCTTAACGGTAAATGGACTTCATATAAAGAGATGCTTCCGGAATTATTTACTCCCGAAAATTCCGAAAGACAAACCGGTTATTGGTTTGATTCTGAAGTTCGTGCAAATGCGATTATGCTAAACGTTCTTTTGGAAGTTGATGCTACTAATGAGCAAGTGCCGTCTATGGTTAGACATTTATCATCGTTGACCGGCAAAATGTATTCAACACAGGATAAAGCATGGGCATTTTTGGCTTTGGGCAAGGCAGCAAACTTAAACGCCGAAGCTGATGTGAAAGTTGATGTAATAGTAAATAACAAAAAACTTTCAACTTTTTCGGGAAGTGATCTTTCTTTGAGTTCATCGGAATTAAACGGTTCGGAAATTATACTAACAGCATCAGGCAAAGGCGAAGTATATTTTTTCTGGAGCACCGAAGGAGTGAAGATAAACGAAATAGTAAAAGAAAGAGATTCGTTTATGTCGGTAAGAAGAACATACTTTGATTACAGAAGCGGCGCGCCGGTTACTAATTTTTCACAAGGACAAATGATTGTTGCAAAAATAACTTTGCAAGGATTTGAGCGCTCTGCCGAAAATATTGTTATTACAGATATGATTCCGGCTGGATTTGAAATTGAAAATCCCCGCTTAACCGAAGTAGATAGATTGAATGTTAATTCAGCCAATATTATGAAAATTGACTTTTCAGATTACAGAGATGATAGAGTTATTCTCTTTACAAACTTACAGCGCAATAAAACAACTGAATTTTATTATTTATTACGAGCCGTAAATAAAGGAAAGTTTGAACTGCCTGCTATCGGTGCAGAAGCACTTTATGATAAAGAGTTTAGCTCTTATAACGGTGCAAAAAAAGTTGTAGTTCGTTAAAATAAATTAGCGACTTTGCGGTTTAGATCCGGATGAGTTAACCGCTAAGTCGCAGAGTCGCAAAGAAACCTATGTTAGATAAACTGAAAAAATTTACTAAAAATATTTTTCTTAGGATTTTTGTTCTATTAATTATATTAATAATAATTCTCGATATATCATTCCAGCTTCCAAATTTAAAACCGTACTCAAAAACAATCTATTCGAATAACGGAACACTCCTCAATGCATATCTCGCAAGTGACGATAAATGGCGGATGAGAACTCATCTCGATGACGTTTCCCCTGATTTAATTAAAGCAATAATTGAAAAGGAAGATAAATGGTTTTATTGGCATTTGGGTGTAAACCCGGTAGCGGTAGTCCGGGCGTTTACCCAAAATTTATTCAGCGGAAAAAGAGTTTCGGGTGCATCAACAAT
>CAYLVF010000362.1:0-3115 GCA_964387045.1 uncultured Melioribacter sp.
CAAATTTAACCTCATAAGTACCGGGTGCTTTAATTTCGTTTACTAGAGTTTTTACTTCACGACCGAGAATGTCGTACACGATTAACTTGGTTTGTAGGAGACGAAAATTTTCCACCACTACGTTTGGAATTGTGAATTTTATTGTAGTAACAGGATTAAACGGATTTGGGTAGTTTTGAGAAAGCAGAAAGTTTTGCAACATATTTTGTTCTTTATCAAGATTAGTCAAATTTCCAAAATCTAAAAATTTCCAATGAGAATTTTCACTGGGACTATTTTCGCCGCAAATTGAGCAACCGGGTATTTCATCTACCATATACATTAGCACCCAACCGATTTCCTGAAATCCAAACCCAGATCTATAATGAAATAAATCATAACTAACTGGAAATAAATCCGATTGAAAGGGTTCACCAGCCGCCGTGTATGGTGAAGAAAAATTAGCACCTCCATCAGGGGAATAAGTATACTTAATATCAGTGTAATAACATTCATAATTAAGATCAGAACCATCGCCATTATAGACCTGCAGTTGTCCGTCTTTGAATTCTGGTGATTGAAAGAAAAGTAAAACCTTACTTCCATTTTTTGTAACCGTTGGTGTCGGGTACGCATTACCAATCCCATTACCCGGATACAATCTTGTAAGTTCTTCACCCTCTTCGTCCGGATCAGAGATTGCTATCCATTCTCCATTTCTATTATTCCAATATAAAGCCGGATAAGCAAATGTTGTATCGGTATCGTCAATATGTAAACCGTATCCGTTCATTCCGATGTGAACACCCCCCGAATCATCTAATACATATGATGCTTGTCCAAAATTGGTAAACAGCGGATAGGTGTTAGGTCTATTAGATATTTCATTCATCAAATTTTCGCCGATAATTTCTTCACTCCATGTTTCGCCTGAATTGCTGGAATAATGCAGAATAACTTGAGTTTCAGTATTAGCATTAACTACGGCTAAGTATTGACCGTTCGGTGACCTTTTAATCGGTTGATAAGACGTACCGGCTGAAAATTCTATCCCGGTTTCGTTTGATACTCGCGGATTATCTATATTTATTAATCTCAACTTATCATCATTGGAAATAGCATAAATTTTTCCGTCGTCTAAATAACAAAAGTTTGGATATGAGCTTGTAAAATCAAGTTCAACGGCATTAACGATATAATAGAAATCTCCGAACCTCATTACCGTTAAATTCATTTTACCACCTTGCGAAAACATAATAGCAGCATGATCACTCCAAGGTCCTGCCCTTAATACTTGAATTGCACCGGTTCCTGAGGGTGAATTTGAACCTGATATAGGGAAAGATGCATACTCATTTTCTAAACTAATAAAAATTACTTGCTGCCTTAAACCATTTGCTTCTGAAGACAATCTTCTCATATAAGTACCGACAGGATCTAATTTTCCGTCAGAGTCAATGTCATACAAGTCCAATTGTTTGAGTATTCCATTATTACTCACGTAATCATAATCTGTGTAACCGATTATATTACCATCTGAAACGGAGTTCATGGATTTGGGGAAAACTTGAGTTTGCTTTAAATTCTCCGGAATTGTTTTAGCTTTTTCTGCTAAATCAATTTTGCTTTGTGATGATATAATTAATTGGAATGATAAAAGACAAATAAGAAGTATTAACTTTTTCATTTTTACCTCATCTATAAATCTTTCAATCACTGTTGTTGCTGCAATGATTGATACCTTTGCTCACAAAAAAAACAAAAGTATCAAATCTGCAATTAGTGTGATTTTGATAAAAACATAAATAAGTGAACGGTAATTTCCAACACAAAAATTAATTAACCTGGATTTGAAGTATTCAGAAGCCGTATTAGGTTAAATGTATTTGACTTTATTTCAGCAATAAAAGTTTTTTCGTTGCTGTTTTGGAGCCTGCATTTAATTGATAAAAATAAACTCCGCTCGATAAATTTGATGCATCAAATTTAACCTCATATGTGCCGGGTAATTTTAATTCGTTCACTAATTTTTTTACTTCTCTACCGAGAATGTCGTACACGATTAACTGGGTTTGTAGTGGACGAAAATTTTCGTCCACTACGTGTGGAATTGTGAATTTTATTGAGGTCACCGGATTAAATGGGTTTGGGTAGTTTTGCGCTAAATAGAATTCGTTTTCTAACTCTTCCTCACCATTTTCAAATTCAATACTTGTCGGGGTGTTGAATTTATTTATCAAAACATAATTTAAAAATTCTTGAGCTTGAGATTTATTAACATAATATAGAGGCAAAGAAAGTATAATTAGATTATAATCTTCCGATAAGTATTCTATTCCGATTGGTTTGCCGGATAATGCTCCTTTTATCTCACTTGCCGGATAATCAGTTGCATAAGAATAAATTATATCCGTTTCTTCATTTGGATGAATAGCTTCAATTGTTTTAATATGTCCATCAGCCGTGTTAATTTTCTCCGGATCAAGCTCTAAATTTGGATAACCGGAGGATTCACTTTTCCCGTTTTTAAATAAACCAAGCAATGAGTTTTCCGATCTCGAAATTTTCATATAGTCATAAATAAAACTTCCTTCAGTAAATTCATTTATCATACTTGAAGAATTTGCAAATGCTTTTGAAGGTTTATAACCGGTGAATATTAAATTACCTCCGTAATCCAAATATTCTTTAATAACATTGGTATATTGAAATGTACTTACATCGGCGGACTTATCAACATGCCATATAACAGTATTATGTGCGCAAAGATGAGCCAGATTAAAATCGCTCTCATCCCATACATCGATATTATCCAATTCGTAATTTGACTCTGGAAGTGTAAAATAAAAATCACCCAACTGATCTAACGACGGATTTCCGATTGACCCATCTCCTCCTAATGTTTCATTAACAAAAAGAATTCCTCTATCCAAAGTAACAGCGCGTGAAATAACCGTTGAACCTTCAATGCTAAAATTAGAGTCTGCATCAAATGCATAGACGACATATTCATACCACATTCCGCTGACTATATCTTCATCGACGAATAATGTATCAGCTGTATAAAAAGTCAAAGGTGGGAAATAATCGAGTAACGCTATGGGTATTTTATAAATTCTATAACCAAGTAAATCAA
>CAYLVF010000363.1:0-3090 GCA_964387045.1 uncultured Melioribacter sp.
AGTCCGCGATGTGCAATGGGTTTATCTTTAAGCCAGTTCAAATTAGACTGAATAATTGTTATAAATTTGGTATTATATACTTAACAAAAATGATTCTTCCAATGTTCAAGATAATTATTTATTCAATAATATTTGTTTTTCTCTTATGCTTTAATTCAATATTTTCACAGAACATTCCTGAAGATTCAACATCACATGTATTAACAGAAACTCATAACATAAAATTACATTTGAACCCACTTTTGAATTCAAAGAAAATATTTTTGGGTCAAGATGATTTCAATATCATAGATCAGCAAATATCATTATTAACGGTCGAATATGACAACAATAATGATTCACGAGATATAAACCGGCTCAAGTTCGAGATAAAAGAATATGTTACTAATCGATTATTACTACTTCCAAATTATGATCTTGGTGAATTTGGAAAATATCTTGGTTACGCTCAAACAATTGCAGTTGTTTTAATGGCAATTGCTCATATTTCAAAATATGGTTTTAAGTGAGAATCCTTTATAGAGCTCTCTCATCTTATCTTTACATTAACGGAGGCAATATGAAAAAGAACGTAGGTACAGTTGATAAGTATGTTCGTATATTTTTAGGATTAGCAATTTTTGTTATAGGTTATATTTATGAAACATGGTGGGGTTTAATAGGATTTCTACCATTACTGACAGGTTTGTTAAACACTTGTGGATTATACTCATTACTGGGTTTGTCAACTTGTAAATCGGTTGAATCCACAAAATAGTTTTGGCGTGCCGATAAAAGCTGCATTTTTATTTTATTGAGATCCGTTCTGTTATCTCTGAGGAATTCAGTAAATAAAACTATCAATTATTAATTTCATTGATTGGAGAGGCTTTCTTTAAGTCTTTCAAGTTCAGCCCATCTGTCGTATAACTGTTTTACTTTTTCTTTAGCAGACTCTAGTTGATTTTTCAACTCATTTGTCTGCTCTTTGTATTCGATATAAAAATCGGGTGATGAAAATATTCTCTCTATCCTTTCAACTTCATCTTCTGCGGTAACAATTTTCTCCTCGATTTGCTCTAATTCCAAAGCATCTTTGAAGTTCAGTTTTTTTCGTTTAGGTTTTGCGGATGTTTCTTGAATCTCTTTTTTTGATTTAGATTTTCCGTTAGTAACGATTCTTGACTTTCTCTTTTCGATATAATATTCATAATCACCCTCGCTGTAATAGATTTCGCCGTTACCCTCAAATGCAATTATTCCATTGCAAACTCGGTTTAGAAAATAACGGTCATGACTAACTATTAACACACAACCATCAAAAGCAATTAACGCTTCCTCCAATATTCTTAAAGTCGGGAGGTCTAAATCATTTGTTGGTTCATCGAGCATTAAAAAATTACCCCCTTTACTCAAAATCTTAGCGAGAGTTAGCCTGCTTTTTTCTCCTCCCGATAGTCTGCCTACAAATGTATTTATTCTATCATCCGTAAACAGAAACCTTTTTAAGTAAGTCCAAATTGATAATTGCTGTTTACCGAACAATATTGAATCACTTCCTTCACCTATTGCATCTATAACTTTATCATTATCATTAAGTAAAAGTCTCGCCTGATCGATATAATTAAACTTGGTGGTTTCACCAATCTCAAGTTTACCGCTATAAGAAGTAAACTCTCCTAGAATTAATTTAAGTAATGTAGTTTTGCCGGTTCCGTTTCTTCCGACAATACCAATTTTCTTTCCCGGTTCAAAAATATAACTGAATCCTTGGAAAAGAATTACATCATCAAATCGAACCCCGACATTTTTTAACTCAACAACTTTCTTTCCCAACCTTTCGGATGGGGGAATGATCAAATCAACTTCAAGTTCGGTTTCAAAATTGCTGTTTGATGCTACTTCGTAATAATTATCAATGCGGCTTTTTGCTTTTGTTCTTCTGGCTTTAGGTCCGGTTCTGATCCATTCAAGTTCACGTTTTAAGAAATTCTGACGTTTTCTTTCTTCAACTTCTTGAACTCTTTGTCGCTCTGATTTATTAATTAAATAAGTTGTGTAGTTCCCTTGATGTGAAGAAAATGTTCCGGCAGAAAGTTCAACTATTCTATTTGCAATTCTATCAAGGAAATAACGGTCATGCGTAACGAAGATGCAAGTACCGTTGTATGAGGCGAGGAAATCTTCTATCCATTCGATCGATTCAGTATCTAAATGGTTTGTCGGTTCATCAAGAATAAGTAAATCCGGTTTAGAAATAAGCGCACGGCATAATGCAATACGACGTTTTTCACCGCCGGAAAGATTTGTTATTTTTTTTTCTTTTCCCGGTGCATCCAATATCTTTATTAAATAGTCAATACGCTTGTCGAGGTTCCAAGAATCACGGCGAATAATAATATCTTCCAAAATATGTTTTCTAGGAGACTTAAATGAAGTTTCATCATATTCTTTTAAAAGTGCGAGTTCATTTTCTGCACCTTCTAAAATATTTTCGTATACAGTTTTGCTTTCATCGAGTGTAAAGTTTTGTGGCAAATAGCTTATGTGAAGATTTTTCATTTTTGTTACAATTCCCGAATCGGGCTGCTGTAAACCGGTAATTACCTTTAAGAACGTGGATTTACCGGCTCCATTTCTACCTATTAATCCAATTCGCTCACCCTCATGAATACTTAAAGAGGCTTTATTAAGGATTACTTGTTCACCAAAATGAACTTCCAATTCCATCGCAGTTAATATTACTTCGGTCACGGTGTTGGCTATCTCGTTACACTATTTTTAAAAAACATTTTTAATGAAAACAAATATACTCAATGTTGATGTTCTATTTGCGGTTGTGATTTTTCGTTCGAATCTTTATAGCTGTCAACCGAACCAATCTTTTTTGTAACCTCTCCGCATGTTAACATCATATCGCCGAAGTATGGGTTTTTTATATCTTCA
Source organism: uncultured Melioribacter sp. (assembly GCA_964387045.1). Lineage (GTDB taxonomy): Bacteria > Bacteroidota > Ignavibacteria > Ignavibacteriales > Melioribacteraceae > SURF-28. The sequence goes on from CAYLVF010000363.1 coordinate 2,926, forward strand.
AATTCACTCAGCCAATAAGCTCCTTTATCATCAAAAGCCATTGGGCAGAACTGAACATAAACCATATCAATAGTTAATCCGAAAAGCTCGGCAGATTCGATCAGTTCATCGGATAAAGTTTCAAAATGTTTTCGCTGCTCTTCAATATCTTTAGCTTTTGAGATT
>CAYLVF010000364.1:0-3084 GCA_964387045.1 uncultured Melioribacter sp.
ATTATCAAGAATGAAACATTTTTACTAAGTAATTTCCTCGATGAGATTAATTCATTCATTTTACCGATAGCAAGCGAGAAGGGGTTGAATTATATTTGTGATGCACCCGAAGAAACTTCGGCTATTCTTTATCTGGATAAAAGTAAACTCGAACAAGTAATTATAAACCTGCTTAATAACGCTATTAAATTTACAGATGAAGGTTTTATTAAACTTCAGGTCTCTATAGAAAATGAAAATGATTTATTAATACTTGTTGAAGATACAGGTATTGGAATTGACGAAAAGGATAAGGAAATTATTTTTGAAGAATTTAGACAAGCCGACGGAACTATTTCGCGTCAATATGACGGTACAGGTCTCGGACTTTCAATTTGTAAGAAATTTACCGAGTTATTAGGCGGTGAGTTTTTTCTTGAAAGTAATATCGGAACAGGATCAAAATTTACGATTAGACTCTACAATGTTATACTGCGAAAAGGTTCGATTAATAATATAACGGGAACAATATCTACACAAAATAAACGTGTGATGATATTAGAGGATAACCCAACAAATAAAAAATTAATCGGCGATTATCTTGCTTTGAATGATTTTCAAATTGTAGACTATGCTTATGGTACCGACATAGTAGAAGAAATTAAAATAAAAGATGTATCACGGGTTATAATTAACCAAGATTTTGGGAATAAAGCAGGGTGGAATTTACTTGCGGAAATTAAGAACAATAATATTTTGAAAAACATTACACCCATAATGATTAGTACATCTAATCAGAACAATTATGGCTATGGTTTTTCGGTATTCGATTATATAACAACAAACAACTGCGGAAATCAATGCGCTAACATATTAAACGAAATTTCTGTTGAACTGGGAAGAAAAGCTCTTAAAATAGTTTCACTTTTAGCTGACGGCTCTGTCAATAATTTGCTCAGAGATAATTTCAATGCTGAAGTAATAAAAAGCACTAACTATTATAAAAATATTTTGGGCATTAAGAAAAGTGATCAGCCTGATGTTATTTTTATCGATGTAAATAAAAAAACAGTCAATTTAGTTGATCAGTTTAAACATGATCGTCTAACGCGGGGTATTCATTTTGTCGGACTTATTTCAAATACGTTTAGTGATGAAATAAAGGCATTATCAACTGAATTATTAAATGTTACTCTTGCAAGGAAACATCACGTTATAGATGTTCTGAAAATATTGAGGGATAGACTGCAAATTACCGAAAACGAATTTACACGCGCTAAGTTAATTATAGATGAATCACCTTCTGAAATCGAAACACAGATGAAAAACAAGAATCTCAATGAAATTAGAATTCTTATTGTTGATGACGACCGGGATACGCTTTTCACAGTCGGTGAAATCGTTAAGAGTTTGGGCTATTATCCTTTGTTTGCAAAGAACGGGGTTGAATGTGTTTTGACTCTCAAACATGAAGTACCGGATTTAATTTTACTAGATATAATGATGCCGAAGATGGACGGGTTCGAAACCTTGAAGGAAATTCGTAAACATAAAGAGTATGACGGTATTCCCGTTGTTGCATTAACTGCTTATGCAATGCTTGATGATAAAGATATAATTAACAAAAGCGGTTTTGAAGATATAATTACCAAACCGATAGACACTATTACTATTACAAATAAACTTAACAATATATTTAATAAACAAAGTGAATTTTAGATGAGCAAAATTTGTGTTATTGATGACCACCCGGAAAATGTTTTTATACTGCAGGATAGACTTGAAAAAGCAGGTTTCGAAATTATAACTGCTTATGACGGTAAATCCGGCTTGGAAAAAATTAGAGAAGAACTCCCCGATTTAGTTCTGCTTGATGTTATGATGCCGGGCGTTTCCGGTTTTGATGTTTGCCGTTCAATAACAAAGGATGATCTGACCAAACATATCCCGGTTATATTGTTGACCGCCTTAACTTCAACCGAAGACTTGGAAGAGGGACTGCAAGCCGGAGCTTTTGATTACGTGAAGAAACCTTTTAACCGTGCCGAACTTCTTGCAAGAATTAAATCCGCTTTACGTTTCTCCGAAACAAATAAATTTTTAATAGAGATTGAAAAAATAAATACATTTGCCGCCACAGTGTTAACTGCCAACCACGAAATTAAGCAGCCGTTAACCTTAATTAATCTTTCAATTACTGCAATTAGAAGAGAACTCTCAAAAGAAGAATTGAACCTTGAATCTATTGAAAAGAGAGTTAAGTTTATTGAAACCGCGACGAAAGAGATAATAGCAGTTCTCGAAAAATTAACTTCAATTAAAAAGCCGGTATTTACCGAATATATTAATAACCTAAAAATGATTGATATTAATACCGATATGAGTAAAAGTTTGTAAGAAATGTAAATAACCCTCTCGCCATAGATTTATAAAATGAAAAGTTTGTTGACTCTTCCTTTTAACGTCCCTCAAACAAAATTAACCCGCAAGATGATGCTGATAAAATAAGTAGCCGCTGACCTTTGTCAGTATGAGTTGGAATGTAACCGCCGACATTTTGTCGGCGTGGTTGCATAGCTCGGAATCTATAATTGCTTGGATTCTATAAGATATTTCGAGAGGTTATTACCGCAGAAGTAAAGTCTGCGGCTACTTTTTTTTAACGTTGAAGGTCGTCAGGCTTCGCCGAACTCTGGCGAGTCACTAGATTTTGACCTTCAACGTTGCTTGTAATTTATGCGGTGATTGCAAGTAACCTTCGAGGAAAAAGTACTTAAGCAGCAAACTCTTACCTCGAAGGTTAGCTGTGCATAAAAATCCCCGGGATTTGTCTGTTAAAAAATCATTAACAAAAATTTTTGCAAATCTATTTTGAGTAAGAAAATCCCGGGGATTTCTTAGGTTACAAGTTAAACTTCTGCAGTGCAGATAAAATTTCGGGGAAGTTGTATGGTTTTTTTATTACGTGATTTATTCTTAGGTCTTTCAACTCACTGCTCTGTAAATCAACATCAGAACCTGAAGCTAAAATAACCGGTATATTTTGTTCTTGAGCACGGAATTGTTTTATTAGTTCAATACCGTCCATTTCCGGCATTTTCTTAT
>CAYLVF010000365.1:0-3082 GCA_964387045.1 uncultured Melioribacter sp.
AAGTTGCGAATAATATATTGATATTATGAATAAAAAAGAATAATTTAGCGATAAATAGGAGGGATTATGTCGAAGACAATAACTTTGCGCGTCGATAATGATTTTTATGAATTGATTAAAACTGCAGCAAAAGGTGAAAGAAGATCAATTTCAAGTTTGCTTGAGTATTCCGCACTTTTTTATATAAGTAATTCTTCTTATGTAACAGACGCTGAAATGAATGAAATTATTAGTGATGAAGAATTGGTTGATGGTATAAAACGTGGGTTAATTGATGTTGAAAAAGGCAACTATGAAATCGTTGACTAATTTTAAAATTGCCGAAACAAACGAGTTCAAAAAATTAATCAGGAAACCGGAGCTAAATAGTTTTTATACCAAAATTAAAAATGTGATTTATCCTCAGTTAAAATCAAATCCATTTTTCGGTCCAAATATTAAAAAGTTGAAAGGTGAGTTTGAAGGATTGTACAGATATAGAATTGGAGATTATAGACTCTTTTATAAAGTTGATAACAATAAGATTTTAGTTTTTATAATAACATTAAAACATAGGAAAGATTCTTATTGAGCCGTCCACTAAAATTGCAACAAAATTCCAAAACTCGTTTTAATAAATTATTTTACACAGACTCACTAAAAAGTTTTGTAATAAGTTCATCCTTCGGGATTTTATGAATTGCAGATAATTCAGTGATGATATTATTAAGAGTGCCAATTTTAATAGGTTTGTGATTAGGAATAGTAAGATTATGTTTTTTTTCTTTTATGATTGCCGTAAGTCTAATATGACTCCCCTTTTGCCTAGTAATTTCATATCCAAACTTTTTTAGCTTAGAAACAAGTTCTTAACCGGATATATCATGTGGGAGTCTCACGCAGCAATAACTTCTTCTTTGACATAATGAAGTCGTATTAACTTCGGCTTCTCGCCTTCATCAAAATGACAATTAACTGCTTCAACAATATTCTTTTTAAGTTCCTCCATGGATTCAGCTTCGGAGAAAATTGAATAACCGATTGCTTTTGCTTCAAGACCACCATCTAAAGAATCTTGAACCATAAATATTATTTCATTCATTTCGTCTCTCCGATCTTTCCTAATTAAAAATAGCAGTTTGGAAATTTACATTCAATGTATTCTTACAGTAATTCATTCTCTCTCAACCACTCATCATTATAAATCGTACTGAAGTATTTATAACCTGAATCACAAATTATTGTTACGATGTTTGCTTCACTGTCGATTTCTTTAGCAAGTTTAACGGAAGCCCAAACATTCGCACCACTTGATCCGCCGGAGAGAATTCCTTCTTCATTTGCCAATTTTTTTGTCCATTGAAACGCGGTTTTATCTTCAACTTGGTACATATCATCCAACAACTCAAGTTGAGCGGTTTTAATTAGAAACTCATCACCAATTCCCTCTACTTTATACCGGTATGGTTGAATAAGTTTTTTCTCTTTAAAATAATTATAGAATATTGATCCCATTGGGTCAACACCGACAAGTTTTATATTCGGATTCATTTCCTTCAAATATTTACCGGCACCGCAGAGTGTACCCCCGGTTCCAACACCGGCAACTATATAATCAACTTTTCCTTCCATCTGTTCCCAAATTTCTGGTCCGGTTGTTTTGTAATGTGATTCATTATTATCAAGATTATTATGCTGATCTATATAATAATAATCCGAGTGTTGCTTTGCTAATTTTTCCGCATACTTATTATATGATTCCGGATGTTCCGGTGGTAAGTTGGCATCAACCAAAATTACATCAACGCCAAGAACTTGGAGCATTTTAATTTTTTCTTTACTTGTAGTATTACGAATAACGATTTTTAGTTTATAACCTTTTTGTCGGGCAACGATAGCTAATCCCATTGCTGTATTGCCGGAAGAGTTTTCCAAAATTGTATCACCCGGTTTAATTTTTCCTTCGGCTTCTGCTTTTTCAATCATGTAAAGAGCAATACGGTCTTTCAAGCTTCCGCCCGGATTCATAAACTCAAGCTTTGCCCAGATTTTTGCTTTTAATCCTTCGGAGATATTATCAAGTCGAACAATAGGAGTATTCCCTATCGAATCGAGTACGTTAAAAGTTTTGTTTCGCAAAATTAAATCCTCTTTTAAAATATTGATATGGGAATGTCATTTTGAATAAAACGAAGTGCAGCATCTCAGATTCTGTATACTTGAGATTCTTCAGTCGTCAAAAAACACTCCTTCAGAATGACGTTTTATTTATTATAGCAAACTATACCCTCTTAAAAATTCATCGGCGGTCATACGTTTTCTGCCTTCGAGTTGAATTTCCAATATTTGTAGAGTGCCTTCTCCGCAGCCGATAAATATTTCATTCTTGGTTTCTAAAATTTCAGCCGGTTGTAATTTCGTTTCTTCTACTGCTTTTGATTTATAAACTTTGTATTGCTTATCATCCTTAATAAAAAATGCGCCGGGATAAGGAGACAACCCGCGAATTAGGTTATGAATAGTTGTAGAAGTCTTCGTCCAATCAATTTTACAAATTTCCTTGGTGATTTTTGGTGATAATGAAGCAAGCGAATTATCTTGAGTTTGTTCATCAACTTCGCCTTGTTCAATTAAAGAAATAGTTTTAAGCAAAACTTCGGCTCCGATATCTTTCATTTTATCGTGTAAAGTTTCAAAATTATCTTCAAGATCAATTGTAATTTTTTCTTGTAGAATCATATTACCTGTATCAACTTTTTCTTTTAAGAAAAATGTCGTAACTCCGGTTTCTTTGTCACCGTTTATCAATGCCCATTGAATTGGCGCAGCACCGCGGTATTTAGGAAGCAACGAACCATGTAAATTTATCGAACCATATTTGGGAAGTGTAAATACTTCTAACGGTAGAATTCTAAATGCAACAATAACAAACAAATCTGCATCGATTTGTTTCAATTCTTTAATAAAATTCTCTTCTTTTAATTTTTCCGGTTGAAACACCGGGATATTATTATTAATTGCAAATTCTTTTACAGGAGTAACACTTACTTTTCTTCCTCTTCCCCTTTCTTTATCCGGTGCAGTTACAACTGCTTTTACTTTA
>CAYLVF010000366.1:0-3073 GCA_964387045.1 uncultured Melioribacter sp.
TCATATTAAGGTGACTTAAAGTTATGATTGAACTAAGATTCAATGCAATAAAACCCAACGGTCAACCAATTAGCGGAACGATGACTACTGCAACGTTCGCCGAAGGTAAAAAAAAGATAAAAGCTCTCGCCGAAAAGAACCAACTAAAAATCAAATCGATTGAGAAAAAAGCAGCATTTCTTTACAAAGTAAGAAGAGGTAATGAAAAACCAATTACCGGTGAACAAAGAGCATTTACCAAAGCTGAAGTAATCACGGCATTACAAAAACTTGGTTATACGGTCGTTTCGGTAAATAAAAAACTTCTCGATTTTAGTCTAAAGCCACCCCCGCAGGAAATTGTATCTTTTGTTAAACTTAGCGCAGATCTTTTGGAACAAAAATTGCCGTTCTCTGAAATTCTTACACTCTTAATGAATGACTTAGAGAATAAGACTTTGAGAGATACATTAAAACAGATAAATAACGAACTTAAAAAGGGCTCCGATAGCGAAGTTGTATTTATGAAATACCAGGGAGTCTTCGGAAAATTTACGGCGTATATGCTGGGACTTGCTTCGAAGAGCGGTAACATGGCAGAAATATACCGTGCGACCGCAAAGTTTTTGGAAAGACAAATGGAATTTCGTAAGAATTTAAGAAGCGCCTTAATTACACCTATCATTACCTTATTTGTTCTATTTATTGCAGTACTGTTTTATGTAGGTTACATTTTCCCCGAAACCGCAAAATTATTTTTAAAGTTTGATATACCACTTCCTCCGATGACTGCTTTTACGTTAGTCATGAGCGATTTTTTGATCGTTAATTGGTGGCTCGTTTTATTAATTATGATTGCACCTCCAATTTTTCTGATTTATTACGGTAAAACAGCTAACGGACGATTAGCTATAGACCGGTTTATGATGAAAATTCCTATTATGGGTTCATTAATTCATAAAACATCCATTGAAGTTTTCTGTCGTGTATTTTATACTTTATATACCGGTGCTGCTGAAAGTATTGAACCGATTAGAATTGCAGCAGAAGCTTCGGGCAATAAACATTTTGAAAATCAAATTAAAACAATTGCCATTCCTTTAATGATAAAAAAAGGTGCCGGTGTTACCGAATCATTTGAAGCCGCCGGGGTATTTACCGAAACGGCTATCAATAGATTTCACTCAGGTGAAGAAACCGGTACAATAAAAAACACAGCTCTTCAGCTTGCAAACTATTATGAAAGTGAAACGGTGTTTAGACTAAAGAACGTGATAGAGATGATACAGGTTTTTATAGCAATGGTTATTATGGTTGTTATGATTTTATTAACTTTGGTTTCGGCAGAGACGGCAACAATCAGCCCGAAATCGCCGGTGATGTAACGATGCATAAGTATTTGTTACGAGGGTGACCAAGAAGTAATGTTTTATTTATATTAGCCGCGAATTACGCTAATATTCGCAAATAATTTTATTGAATAATTACTTTTTGGTCACCCTCGTGAACGCATAACCCGGAAAACTGAGTGACGAAAAATTTTATAAATTGCTGTAATCAAAAAAATCGTGAAGGTATTTTCAACTAATATTGCATTAAAAAATAAATTAAAGAAAGCATATTATGATTGACACACAACTCGAAATGACTGACAAAATTGGTTACTTGTTGCTTAAGAAAGGAATAATTGACGCAAAAATTCTTGAAGATGCTCTTAAAATAAAAGCAAACGATCAAACTAAATTAAAAAGAAATCTTGCTCAAATTCTAGTTGATGAATTTAATTTTGATCATGACACAGTATTTAGAGAAGTTGCTGTTCTTTATGCCTTCAAGGAATTAAATCTTCATATAGAACAATTGCCGGAAGAAAGAATAAGTGAATTACGAAAAATGATTCAAGCCCAGAGCGAAGACATCAAAAATTTGCTCCTTGAACACCGGGTTATTCCTTATAAGTATGATGAACGTCAGCGTGATAAATTAATTCTTGCAGCTGTTGATCCTACCGATCGCTCACTCTCTAAAATCGCATTTAATTTAAACGCCAAGAAATATGAAATAAATTACCTAAGAAAGCGAGACTATGATAAGCTCATAGAAATTCTTCTTCCTCCTGAAAACGAATTCTTAAGGATGATCGAAGAAGCTGATGAAGAAATGCATGTTAGCGATGATATGGAAGCACAGCTTGATGAAGAAGAACTTGATGCCGAAATTAATAAATCTGCATTAATTAACTTGATTGAAGCTGCACTTATAGAAGGTGTTAGGCGGGGAGTATCCGATATTCACATCGTTCCTAAATCATCGACACGTACAGATATCCATTTTAGAATTGACGGTAAACTCCAACTTTGGCATGCGCAGGAAGGTACGCTGCCCGAAGCACTGATGGCGGTTGTAAAAGATAGATCAAAAGGGTTGGATCGATTTGAAAGAGAACGCGCACAAGATGGTTTTATTCAAAGAGAAATTGACGGACACATTATTCGATATAGAGTTTCCGTTTTACCGATGGTAGGTACAGAACTTCGTAATAAATTTGAAAGTATTGTTATTCGTATTCTTGATGATAGAAAAGTTATAAAAGATTTATCAAAGCTAGGTTTGGTCGGATACGGAAAAACATCATTCGAAAAAGCAATTCGCCAACCGCAGGGAATGGTAATATTAACAGGTCCTACCGGTTCGGGAAAAAGTACAACCCTTATTGCGGCTCTTTATCAAGTTGTTACTCCGCAAGTAAATGTTCTTACAGTTGAAGATCCTGTTGAATATGTAATCGAAGGCGCACGCCAGTTAAAAATTGGTCATAAAATGAACTTTGAGCAGGCTATTAGATCGATTCTTCGACACGATCCTGATATTGTGCTCGTAGGTGAGATGCGCGATAAAGAAACCGCCGAAACGGCAATCAAACTCGCCAACACCGGTCACTTAACTTTTTCAACTCTTCATACAAACGATGCTCCGAGTGCAATATCTCGTTTATTTAAAATGGGTGTTGAACCTTTCTTGATTGCTTATGCAATTAACCTTATTGTTGCTCAGAGACTTATAAGAAAACTTTGCAGCGATTGTAAAAAAAGAG
>CAYLVF010000367.1:0-3072 GCA_964387045.1 uncultured Melioribacter sp.
GCTCAAGAAGTAACTAAAGCTTAAGTTTGGCATGACTTTTTTAAGAAGTCCGTCGATTGACGGACTTCTTTTGTTTTAAACTGCTCCGTTAATTTCTTTCTTATTTTATTGTTATTAACATCGAACTACTTTTGCCAATATCACTTCATTAAAATTGTCTTAACTTGCTTAAATCGGATTAAGAGACTATTTTTCTTATACTTTAATTAGAATAAATTTTCTTTTTTCTTATGAAAAAAATCTGTGTAATAATGTTTTTCCTAATTAGTTGTATTAGCTTCGGGCAAGATTATGCTGAAATTTATTTCCGAAATCAAATAGAGGGATTAAAAATTTTTCGAGATACAAACCTAAATCAGTATTTTCTCTCTAATTCAACCGATGGCGGTGTTACTTGGGATATTATACTTGTTGGGAATAAAATGAAAGCTCTTGCATATCCGAATAATGACAAAATTATTTTAGGATATGAAACTAAAGGAGTTGCGGTTTCCGAAAATAACGGGGTCGATTGGAGTTATAATAATTTTAACGAAACTCAGATTAACATAAAAAAAATTCAATTCATCAACCCAAATTATGGTTGGGTTTGTAGTGAAAAAGCAGTCTATATTACAAGCGATGGAGGAATAACTTGGGATGCCACAGGATTAAGTAACGGTTGGTATGACGCACTTGCAATATATGTTCGTGGAGTAGATGACGGCTGGCTTGTTAAAGAAAACGGTGATGTGTTTAGATTTGATCCTTACGGAGGATCTAACAAGTGGAACCAAATAGGAACTCTCGGCGGTAGATGTTACGGAAATAATGCCGGGATTACTTTTGCTGATTCTTTAGTTGGTTATGCCGTTGGTTATAATTATTCTTACAAATCAACCGATGGTGGATACAACTGGAAGAAAATCCCTCAAGCGAGTTACAGAAATATTAACGGTTATTTTGTAATGAACAAACAAGAAATATTTCTTTGCGGTTTGAAGGGAATCCTTTATAGTTCAAACGGCGGTGAAAATTTCGCAACAGTATATTATGATGGGGTTGAAATACAATCGATACATTTTTCGGATTCTCAGTTCGGCTGGGCTGTTGATAACAAAGATAACATCATCAGAACAACTGATGGTGGACAAACTTGGACAAGTGGGAATTCAAATCAAGCATTCCCCCCTTCAATTACTTCTATTATAGATAAACCGAATGATGAAGGAAGTTTCGTCATTTTGGAGTTTGAAAGAAGTATGCTTGATGGCATTAACAATTCAGAAGTGTTAATACATTATAGTATTTTTTCAATTGTTCACAACAACGCAATTTTTTTGAAACAAGTAAATCCAACTAATAGTACGCATTATAGTATTGAACTTCCATCTGTTGGTGACTCGACTTCAAGTGGTATTATCTGGTCATACTATAGAGTTGATGCAGTAACACAATTAGGCAGCATATATAAATCACAGGTTGAAAGAGGATATTCTGTTGATAACCTAAGTCCACAGCCCCCCAGTAATCTTAACGGAACATTAAAAACAAATAGAATTGAACTTAACTGGAAACAAAGCCTCTCGGTTGATGTGATAAAGTATCAAATTTTTCGTTCGTATAATGAATTTTTTACAGTTGATACACTAAATGTTTATTATGAAGTAGATGATTCGCTATTTATAGATGCGAATTTACCGCTTGGAGAAACTGACTTTCTTTATTATTCGGTTTGTGCTGTTGATGCCGCGGGTAATAGGTCCGTTGACTCTGTAAGGGTTGCAGTTCCTTTAAATACAACCGGTGTTAAAGAAATTGGTATACCGAATGAATTCTATCTGTATCAAAACTACCCAAATCCGTTCAACCCGGGAACTATAATTGAGTTTACTCTTCCTCAATCAACTCATATAAAATTAACTGTCTACGACACGAAGGGAGAATTAATCAAAATTTTGGCAAACGATAGATACAATAGGGGAAAACATTCAATTCAATTTGACTCAAGAGATTTAAGCAGCGGTGTTTACTTTTATAGATTGACATATAATGGTAAAAACATTACTAAAAAAATGTTGCTGTTGCGATAACAAGATTTTTTTTCAACTTTTCTTTTGAATTAACCACAAAGCCCCTTCTAAGTATTTTTCTATAACTTCGCATTCTACAAATTGGTTTTCCACATATGTATTTATTAAATCATATAGTTCAGGTTTTTCTTTAATCAATTCCTCGCCGCGCTTTTTTATTAACTTAGAGTATTCGTTATTAATCGTAGAGTTAATTTGCGAGGTGTTTATTTCGTTTATTATTTTATCTCCCAATGCTGATAATTCCATTATTGCCTTATGATGAGTTCTATAATGTTCATATCCTTTTCTTTCTAATTTTATTCCTTCCTTAAGATAACCATCATCAATTACAATATAACCTCCGGATTTTACTTGTGTTCTTATTTTGCTAATCGTTTCATTATATGTTCCTAATATTCCACCGAGTGAAGCAAGTATAACGATAGAAAAATTATGTGAAGATTTAATAAAATCATTTATATCTGCTTTGATGAAATTACATAAATGCGAGACATTATATTCAATGGATTTTTCATTTGCTTCATCAAGGAACACTTGCATTGCATCAACTCCTGTAACACTGAATCCAAATTTGAGAGCAAGATTTATCGACACCGCACCTTTACCGCATCCAAGATCGAGTACTTTTGTGTTTTGCGATGGTAATTTTAGTGAACTTACAACAGAAATTATCTGATTAAGAGAACACCCCATTGCCCATAGATCTTGAAGAAGATATGGGAGGTAAGGCAGCATTCTCTCATTTGTTTCTAAAGAATCGGCAATTGATTTTTGGGTTTTTTCTGACATTATTCTAAATCAATATGAAGCAATTCTGATTTACGTATTTAACATATAATTTCAATTCCAAATTAGCTATCGGAATAAAAATAGATATTTATTCCTTTTTTTTGAACATTTGTAGTTATAATGTATCTCCCAAAGAAAAAAAAATAGGTAAACTGATGATAACTTCTAAGACTATTGAAATACCTGAGTGGGTAAAAGAGATTAATAG
>CAYLVF010000368.1:0-3059 GCA_964387045.1 uncultured Melioribacter sp.
TCAATCCTATTCCTGCAACAAGGCTTTGCCTTGTTTGCAGGATTTAGGTATAATATATTCCTTTTCAGCAAAGGGAACCAATGGCGTTGGTGGATTCAAGTGGCATCATACCTAATTTTAGTTTGTAGAATTACGTAAAGTGTCCATGGAATTCCCAATCAAAATCTTGTCTCCATAAAGAAATATCCAACGCCAATGCCTCGGCATTGGAATAACAGATTGACCGGCTTGTCTATGACATTTACGAATTAACCACAAAAGAGATTCCGATTGTGGAGGGGAAAAGATAGGAAAAAAGAGAAAGCAGATAACAATTGAAGATGATATTTTTTGGTGATAATATATTGAATACAAGACTACCTTCATTTAAGAAAATTCAGGTGAAATATGACGGCTGAAATTGCAATCATGAATAAGACGGCAGTGGCTCTTGCGGCTGATAGCGCCGTCACAATTGAGCAAAACACTGGCAATAAAATATTCAATACAGTTAACAAGTTGTTTGCTCTTTCCAAATATCAACCGGTTGGCATAATGATCTATGGCGGCGCTAATTTTATGGATGTTCCATGGGAATCTATCATCAAGATTTATAGAGCAAAATTGGGCAAAGAGAAGTTTTCGACTCTCAAAGAATATGCCAATAATTTTCTTGATTTTCTTACGGAGAATACAACCTTATTTCCGGAATCAGAGCAAGAAAAACATTTTTTCAGGACGATAGCCAGATATTTCGTTGATATTAAGAACGAGATCGATGCGGAGGTAAAAACAAAATTAAACTCCGATAAAAAAATTGCTGAAACATCGATTAAAGATATAGTTGAGCGGGTGATAAAGAAGCATTTCGATATTTGGGATAAAACTGACCGATTAAATCACATAGACGCCGATTCTAACAAAAGTTTGATTGAGAAGTATGGGGAAGTAATCAGCCAGGCAAGAAATAAAGTTTTCCAACAATTGCCAATATCAGAAAAGTCATTCAATGAATTAAGAATTATATGCGCAAATATTTTTTCAAAAGATAGATTTGCAAGAAACTCATCTGGGATAGTAATAGCTGGTTTTGGTAAAGAAGAAACATTCCCTTCCCTTGTTTCGTTTGCCATAGAAGCAAAGATCAATAACAGCCTAAAGTACAAAAAAGAAAATGATGAGGTGATTGGTTTTGAATCTTCTGCTTGCATTGTTCCTTTTGCGCAAAGGGAGATGGTAGATACATTTATACAAGGCATCGATCCCTACTATAGTAAAATAATTACAGATTCATTATCCGAATATTTTGCAAAGTATCCGGACTATATTGTGGATAGTATCGAAAACATAGATACGGACAGAAAGCAGGAATTTTCAAAGAAATTGAAAGAAATTGGTATTTCGATACTCGCAGAGTTTAATAAGAAACTGCAAGATTACAGGCGGACTTTTCATATCAACCCCATCATTAATGCGGTATCTTTTCTTCCGAAAGATGAACTTGCAGCTATGGCGGAATCGCTCGTAAATCTTACGTCGTTCAAAAGAAAGATTTCATTAGATGCTGAGACAGTTGGCGGTCCAATTGACGTTGCAGTAATTTCAAAGGGGGATGGATTCATCTGGATTAAAAGGAAACATTATTTTAAGCCGGAATTGAATCCTTATTTTTTCGCAAACTATTTTCAGGAAGATAGAAAGGAGGAAATAAATAATGAAAAAAATTAAGGCAAAAGCACAAGAATACCATTCAATGAGGGAATATGAAAAAAGGTTTTATCCGGAATCTTGTAAGAAACAGTCCCTTGACGTTAGTGACCCTAATGAGATCGGAACGATTCTGGCAGAAGAAATGTTAAACAAATTTAAACATCTAATGCGAAAACAGAAACTTTGTGTTTAATATGCAAAAGGGTGGAATATGAGGTCACCCAGAGGATAAAAGAGTAAAAAGGTTCACCGCAAAGAGGCAAAGGTGGAAGGAATAAAAGATGTGTATGAAAACAAAATTAATTAATCAGATTATGAATTGTGCAAGAAAACTAAACTTTAGACTTTTAATGTTTTATATTTTTTTATTATTTCACTTAAATTCATTATTTGCTACTACCTATTTCGGTAGGAGTCAAGAAATTCTCCTGTCAGATATTTTTATTAATTCAACATACAAGATACAGGGAACCGCTCATGAAGGAGGAACTATAACTGGTACAGTTTTTATAATTGGTCATGACTTCCCTGAAATACCACACCTACCAGGACAAAGCACTATTGTTTTCTTTACAGCAGCACATGTACTGGAAGGTATTAAAGGGGATTATGCGACTCTTTTTTTAAGGGAAAAAACTGGAAAAGTATATAAAAAAATCCCTTATGATCTCCAAATAAGACATAAAGATAAGCCTCTATGGATAAAACACCCCGAGGTTGATATCGCGGCTATATTCCCTCAGAAACCGTTAGGGATAGACTTAAATGTACCTTCAACTGTAAATATTGCAACTGATGAAATATTTGAAACTAGGCAACTAATTACCGGAGACAAGTTGTTTGTTCTTGGCTATCCATTTGGTATAGAAGCAAATAATGCAGGATTCCCAATTCTTAGAACTGGAACCATTGCCAGCCATCCGTTATCTCCGATTAAAGACTATAAAACTTTTCTAATGAACTTTGATGTGTTTGGAGGAAATAGCGGAGGTCCCGTATTCATGCAAAATAGAGGTTCTTATGGTGATATAACAGGGGATCATAATTATATTGTGGGAATTGTTATAGCTCAACACGTGACTGTGGATAAAAAAGAACTCGGACTTGCTGTTGTTGTTCATGCGCAATATATGAAAGAGCTGCTCCAAAGTATGAAAGTGGTACCAGGGCAGGGACATATACTGAACCCATAAGAGTTGGATACAGAAGTATCAATGAAAGGTGTTTAGGGTCAGACATTCATATTTCAATTACAGGCAAAAATGTATTTGGCATAATGCAAGTTTCAAAACCAACCTATCAATGCCCCATAACTGAAGATACAAACTGGTTCGCCATAGTTTTTGATCCCATAAAAATCTTTGAACCAC